>NZ_JBWGIG010000006.1:0-240611 GCF_056312595.1 Pseudomonas sp. GYB4201
GGAGAGGTGAATGGCGGTTCTGCTGCTACACGTGCTTATCAACACTGCTGCCGAACAACCTGCCATTCACCGCTCTCACCCCAGATTCTATTCCCTTCTCTAGACACAAGCTGCCGAAGGCTGCGTCAGCGTCGGTTACGGTGGCAGGGACGCGGCCTGCGGCCGCTGCTACGGTGAAGTTTACGTATTTTGGCACGGGTATTGATTACTCACTCCGCAAGGATTGTTGAACAATCATCTCTCAGCGGAGCTTCCCGATGTCCAGACGTGCCAGCCTCACCCGTTCGCTTCTCGCCCTGTCCCTGCTCGCCGCCCACGCCCAGGCCGACGAGGCCACGTTGCAGCCGCAACGCCTGAGCATCGGCTCGGACCTCACCTACCCGCCCTACACGTACCTGGCGCAAGGCAAGCCCGCCGGTTTCGACCCGGCGTTCATGACGCTGCTGGGCAGCCACCTGAACCTGCAGCCGCAGTTCGTCGACACGCGCTTCGCCAACCTGGTGATGGGCGTCAACGCCCGGCGCTTCGACCTGGTGGCCTCGGCGCTGTACGTGACCCCCGAACGCGCCGCCCAGGTGGACTTCCTGCCCTACCTCAAGAGCGGCGCCTCGCTGATGGTGCGCAGCGACGACAGCTTCCGCCCCCAGCAGCCCCAGGACCTGTGCGGCAAGCGCGTGGCCTCGATCAAGGGCGGTTCGTGGATTCCCAAGCTGGCCGCCCTGTCGAAGGACTACTGCCAGGCCAACGGCCAGGCGCCGATCGACTCGCGTGAGTTCCCCACCTCGCCGGAAGCCGCCCAGGCGCTGCTGGCCAAGGCCGTGGACGTGCAGTTCGAGGACGCCGCGGTGGCGCGCATCACCACCGACAAGCTCAAGGGCCGGATCACCATCAGCTCCAGCACGCTGATCTACCCCGTGGTCATCGGCCTGGCGGTGCGCAAGGGCAACGACGCCCTGCTGGGCGAACTGCGCCAGGGTTTCAGCGCCATGAAAGCCAGCGGTGAATACCAGACCCTGCTGACCCAGTACAACCTGGGTGAACCCAGCGCTGCCGAGATCGCCCAGGCCCTGGGCCAGAACCCGCAAGCCGCGCAGTAAACCGGAGTAACCCCCATGCAATTTGATTGGCATTACGCCGCCAGCCTGCTGGTCAACGGCGACTTCTGGAAGGCCGTGGGCACGGTGGTGCAACTGAGCCTGGAAACCTGGGTGCTGGGCATCGTGCTGGGCTTCGTCCTGGCCCTGGCCCGGCAATCGCCCAAGCGCGCGCTCAACCGCGCCGCCGCCCTGTACATCTGGTTCTTCCGCAGCCTGCCGCTGCTGGTGCTGCTGATTTTCGTCTACAACCTGCCCCAGGTGTTCCCGGCCACCAGCGTGCTGCTGTCCAACCCCTACGCCGCCGGGCTGATCGCCTTGGTGCTGAGCGAGGCTGCCTACATCGCCGAGATTCACCGTGGCGGCCTGCTGGCGGTGCACAAGGGCCAGCTGGAAGCCGGCAAGGCGCTGGGCATCCGCTACGGCGGCGTGCAGCGCCTGATCGTCATCCCCCAGGCGCTGCGGGTGGCGCTGCCGACCCTGGCCAACGAGTACATCACCATCGTCAAACTGACCTCGCTGGTGTCGGTGATCTCGCTGTCGGAGATCCTGCTGGTGGGCCAGCAGCTCTACACGCAGAACTTCCTGGTGATGGAAACCATGCTCGCGGTGGCCTTCTACTACGTGCTGATTGTCACGGTGTTCAGCTACCTGCTCCGGCGCCTGGAGCGCTACCTGGACGTCAGCCAGCGCACGCCCCGCGCGGTGGCCGACAGCGCCGCCGGCACCGCCGTGCAACCGGCCACGCCGGTGCGCCTGGGCGAACACGCGCTGCGAGTGCGCGGCGCGCGCAAGCACTACGGCCCGCTGGAAGTGCTCAAAGGCATCGACCTGGACGTGCGCTTTGGCGAGGTGGTGTCGATCATCGGCCCTTCGGGCTCGGGCAAGACTACGCTGATACGTACGCTCAACGGCCTGGAAGGCCTGGACGCCGGCACCGTGGAGCTATGCGGCGCGCCGTTCCTGCGTGGCAGCGGCGAGGCCGGCGGCGGCCTGGGGCCGCGGGTGCACATGGCCGGCATCGTCCAGGTGGGCATGGTGTTCCAGGGTTTCAACCTGTTCCCGCACAAGACCGTGCTCGACAACGTGCTGCTCGCCCCACGCCACCACGGCCACGGCGCTGACGGCGACCTGCACGCCCTGGGGCTGGCACTGCTGAGCAAGGTGGGCCTGCGCGAGCACGCCGGCAAATACCCGCACCAGCTGTCCGGCGGCCAGCAGCAGCGCGTGGCCATTGCCCGGGCCCTGGCCATGCGCCCGCAGGTGATGCTGTTCGACGAACCCACCTCGGCGCTGGACCCGGAACTGGTGGGTGACGTGCTCAAGGTGATCGAAGACCTGGCCCGCGACGGCATGACCATGATCATCGTCACCCATGAAATGAAGTTCGCCTTCCAGGTCTCCGACCGCGTGGTGTTCATGGAACGCGGGCAGATCGTGCAAACCGGCGCGCCGCGCGAGCTGCTGGACAACCGCAGCGAACGCATGGGCCGCTTCCTCAAGGACGTACAGCTGGCATGAACCTTCCACTTCCCGAACACGCCAGCCAGGGCCTGTCCCTGGCCGACCAGGTGGCCCAGGAGCTGCGCGAAGACATCATCGGCGGCCGCCTGCTGTCGGGCATGGCCCTGGTCGAGGCCGACCTGGTGAACCGCTACAACGCCTCGCGCAACACCGTGCGCGAGGCCCTGCACCAGCTGGGCCGCGAGGGCCTGGCTACCTACGTGCGCAACAAGGGCGTGATGGTGCGCCGCCTGGGCGTGGCCGAGGTGCGCGACCTGTTCCTGGTGCGCCGCACCCTGGAGATCCAGGCCATCCTGGGCAGCCAGCCGCTGCGCGAGTACCAGTCCGACCGCATGCTCGATGCCATCGAGGCCGCCGAGCTGGCCCGCGACCGTGAGGACTGGCAGGCGTTCGGCACCCACAGCCTGCGCTTCCACCAGCACATCGTGGGCCTGCTGCGCAGCCCGCTGCTGGATGCGTTCTTCACCAACATCGCGGCGCAGATGCGCCTGGTGTTCGCCGTCGCCCCCGACGAAGCGAACTTCCAGCGCCCGTGGCTGGAGCGCGACCACGAGATCCACGACCTGCTCGCGGCCGGCCAGCGCCAGGCCGCCGCAGACAGCATGAACCGTTACCTCGACGATTCCGAGCACGCCCTGCTCGACCTGTTGAGCCACCCTACCCGTACCTGACGGAGAACCCCATGAAACCTGCCCCGTTTACCCAAGCTCCCCTCGACGCCGCGCAGCGCAAGGCCATCAAGCCGGTGCTGTGTTACCCGGTCGAGACCCTGCCGCGCCCCGACATCGGCGCCTACCGCGCCGTGCGCGACGGCCTCACGCACGTCAGGACGGTGGTTGTGCCCGCCCGCGACGCCGCCACCTTCACGGTGCCGGCCGGCAGTTTTTTCCGCATTGTGTCCACCGAAGGCCCCCAGGTCGGCGACCTGAACCTGTTCAACCAGCATGACCTGACCGAGCGTTTCTACACCGGCAAGACCCGCGCCCTCAATGGCACGCACCTGGGGGTCGGCGACCAGCTGTTCTCGAGCTTCCCCACCCTGCGCCCCATGGCCACCATCACCCATGACACGCTCGACTGGTACGGTTTCGACGAGTTCGGCGGTTCGGTCCACGACGTGATCGGCACGCGCTGCGACCCCTACACCCACAACCTGCTCAGTGGCGGCGGCCAGTACCACCATTGCTGCCACTCGAACCTGACGCGCGCGCTGTCGACCTCTACCGGGCTGACCCTGCGCGACGCCGAGCCCCATGTGCATGATGTGTTGAACGTGTTCATGTGCACCGGCTTTACCCGCGACACCGGCCAGTACTTCATGAAGGCCAGCCCGGTACAGCCTGGCGACTACCTGGAGTTCTTTGCGGAAATAGACCTGCTGGGCTGCCTGTCCGCCTGCCCGGGCGGCGACTGCTCGGCCGAGCACTCGTCGGACACGGCCACGTGCTATCCGCTGTTGGTGGAGATCTACGAAGCGGCGCAAACACCCGCAGGCTGGGTCGCGCCAAAGGTCAATGGCTACGACCGTAGCCATGGGGTGCAGGCGTAGGACGCCGCCCCGCGGCCGCTGCTAGTAGCAGCGGCCGCAGGCCGCGTCATGCCCGCAGCGCCTCAGCGGCGATGATAATGATGACGACGCTCCCACTCGCGACGGCGCTCGGCCTCACGGCGGGCCTGCTCGCGGCGCCACTGGGCACGGCGCACTTCTTCGCGATGGGAACGCCAGTGGCCGTCACGGCGGTGGTCGTCATACGCCAGCACCGCACCAGGCTGTTGGCTGGCCATGCCGAGCAGGTTCGGCCATGGGTTGGCGGCGCCTTGCACGGCGGCAGCCGGCGCCGGGGCCTGGATGGCAGGCGCAGGCATTTGCGTGGCACCGGCGGCACCCGCGGTCAGCAACGAAAGCAGGGCCGCGAGTACCATCGAAGGGCTATGGAATTTCATGGTCTGGAAATCTCTGATAAGGCAGTTGAGTCTGATGTGTCATTTTTGACACGAACCTCATCAGATAGACCGCAGGGTCAGCAAAAGTTCGCTGCAATCATGAAAAATATTAAATATTTTCAACAGGTTAGGAACTTTGCAGGGGTTACCAGAGTCTATGTAGGCTGATCCCCCCTCCCCGCTCAGCGCCGGTCCAGCACCCTGGCCAGCACGAACGTCGCCACCACCGCCAGCACCACCGCTGCCGCGATCGACGGCAACCCGCCCCACTGCAACATGGTCAGTTCCAGCACCAGGTAAAAGCCCAGCACCCCGACACCGCCAATGGCGTTGCCGCGCACGATCTTGCTCATTTCCTGGCTACCGCCCTGGACGTGGGCGAACACCGCCAGCGGCCAGGCGATGACCGGGATCGGCGCCAGCATGCCGCTGGCGACGGGGCCCAGCCAGGTGGCGCTGGCAGTAATGGCCAGCAGTAACAGGGTGGCGGTCAGCATGCGCATCGGGATCACCCAGCGCGGCACCTGCACCAGCCGCGCCGGGGCAGCCTGGGGCTGGCCGCGGGTGACGATGATGATCGACGCCAGCAACACCAGGGTAACCATTACCGACAGCGCCAGGCTGCCCAGGTGACTCATCAGCGCGGCCATCAGGCCGTAGGTGGCCAGGGCCGCCACGCACGCCACCGGCACGCGCGCCCGCTGGCCCACCAGCACGTAGCACAGGTAGGTGGCCTGCACCGCGCACAGCCCGGCCAGCGCGCCGGGAATGGCGCTCAGCGCGAAGCCGCTGCCCTGCTCCAGGGTCAGGAACAACATGATCAACGCCGAGGTCACCGGCAAGCCGGAGAGCAAGCCGGCAAGGCGAGTGCCCCAGCGGTTGCCGGCAAGGGAAATGGCGAGCATCAAGGCGGGGGTAACGCACAGTTTCAAGTAGAAGGCAGTCATGGCGGGGCTGGCAGATTCATTATTGGGAGGGCCTCCCGGCACGGGGCGCGCAGGGTTCGGCGCGCCCATGCTAATTCAATAAGGGGGCGGCAGACAGGCCATTATTGATAGTGCGGCAGGCACTTTATCAACCGCACTGATGTTTACTATCGAACCCACCGCCTGTCGGCCTGCCAACGCCGCCCCCTATAATTGCCTCCAATCTTTCCCCCCGCTTCGCCCGCCTGCTTCAGGCGGCTTTCCCCACTTGGAACCCAGTACCATGCCAAGCGCCAGCCAGGCCCCTCGCGGCCGTCCCGAACATAACCAACAGAGCGTGCTCCAGCAGTGGCTGGCGATACTCTCCGTCGCCGTGGGCGCCTTCGCCCTGGTGACCAGTGAATTCCTGCCCGTGGGCGTGCTCAACGACGTCGCCAGCGACCTGGGCATCAGCGCCGGCCATGCCGGCCTGATGGTGACCCTGCCGGGCATCATGGCCGCCCTGGCCGCCCCCCTGCTGTCGGTGGGCATCGGCGCCATGGACCGGCGCTACCTGCTGGTCGGCCTGACCCTGAACATGATCATCGCCAACGCCGTGGTGGCCTACGCCAGCGACTTCAGCCTGCTGCTGTTCGGCCGCGTGCTGCTGGGCATCAGCATCGGTGGTTTCTGGGCCACGGCCATCGCCCTCAGCGGCCGCCTGGCGCCCAAGGGCGTCGGCGTGGCCCAGGCCACCTCGATCATCATGGTCGGGGTCACCCTGGCCACGGTGCTGGGCGTGCCGGTGGGCACCTGGCTCAGCGGCCTGATGGGCTGGCGTATGACCTTCCTGGTGACTGCCCTGGTGGGCGTGCCGGTGCTGTTGGCGCAGGTGTTGCTGCTGCCGCGGCTCAACCCCGACAAGGCGATTCGCGTCAGTGACCTGCCGGCGCTGTTCATCAACCCACAGGCGCGGGTTGGCCTGATTGCGGTGCTGCTGATCGGCCTGGCGCACTTTGCCGCGTACACCTACGTGGCGCCGTTCTTCAAGCAGAGCGCCGGCTTCGATGGGCCGACCATTGGCTCGCTGTTGCTGCTCTACGGCGTGGCCGGGGTGCTGGGCAACGTGTTCGCTGGCTTCGCCGCCAACCGCAGCGTGCGCCACACCCTGCTGCTGGTGGCGGTGATGATCGGCACCAGCACCGCCCTGTTCCCGCACTTCGCCACCGGCATGACCGGCGCGGCCATGCTGATCGGCCTGTGGGGCTTCGCCTTCGGTGCCTTCCCGGCCTGCGCCAGCATCTGGATGTTCGTGGTCGCGCCCAAGGACGTGGAACGCGGCATGCCGCTGTTCGTGGCGATGTTCCAGGTGATCATTGCCGTGGGCTCGTTCTTCGGCGGGCGCATCGTCGACCAGTTCGGCACCGCGATGCTGCTGAGCCTGGCCACGGCGCTGGTGGGCGCAGGCTTTGTCACGGTGCTGGTGCTGGGGCGTAGTGTCAGCAATGAGCTGGCGGTGCAGCCTGGCTGAGGCGGTGCCTGTGACGCGGCCTGCGGCCGCTGCTACGCGAAGCGCTCGAACCGGTACGGCGCCGGGTCGATGATGGGCGCGTGCCCGCTGATTAGGTCCGCCGCCAGGTGCCCCGCCGCCGGCGAGGTGCCAAAGCCATGGCCGGAGAAGCCGGTGGCCAGGGTCAGCCCCGGAATCCTGGCCACCGGGCCGATCACCGGGTTGGAGTCGGGCGTGACGTCGATGGTGCCGGCCCAGGCCTGGGCAACCTGTGCCTGGGCAAACACCGGCCAGGCCGCGCGCAGGTTGTCCAGGGCGTCCTGGTTGAGGCCAGCGTTGGCGCGCGGGTCCTGCACGCGCACGCGCTCGAAGGGGCTGACGTCCCCTGCCTGCCAACGCCGCGCCAGACCCAGATCGTTGAAGAAATACTTGCCCAGGGAAATTTTCAGGAAGTCGCGCTGGGCCTTGAGCTGTGGCAGGTACTGCTTGCCGAGCAGCAGGTGGTCCAGGGTCAGGAATGCATCCAGCTTGCCGCGCTGGGTGATGATGAAGCCGCCGTCCTTGTGCTTGCGAAACGAGAAGTCCGGCGCCCCCACGGCAATTTCCGTCGGGCCTTCCATGGGCCGGGTGCGCAACACCGAACAGGTGAGCGGCAGGGTCGGCAGCGACACCCCATGGTTGCCCAGGAAGCGTCGCGACCACAGGCCACCGGCCAGCAGCACCTGCTCGCAGCGAATCTCGCCCTTTTCCGTCACCACGCCGCTGACCCGGCCGCCCTGGGTCTGCAGGGTGCGCACGGCGCATTGCTCGATGATCACCACGCCCAGGGCCATGGCGGCGCGGGCAATGGCGCTGCTGGCCAGGGTCGGTTCGGCGCGGGCATCGGAGGGGGTATGGATGCCCCCCTCCCAGTGGCCCTGCCCGCCCGGCACCAGGGCGTCGATCTCGCGCTTGCTCAGCAGCCGCGAGTCCAGCCCCAGGTGCTGCACCGACTGCAGCCACCCGGCATGCATGGCCATCTGCGCCTCGGTGCGGCCGACGAACATGATGCCCGCCTGCCGATAGCCGACATCGGCACCGACGCGTTCAGGCATCCGCGCCCACAGCCGGTCTGCCGCCAGCGCCAGGGGGATATCGTCGGCGTGGCGGCTGGTCTTGCGCACCCAGCCCAAGTTGCGTGACGACTGCTCGCCCGCGAGCCGGCCCTTCTCCAGCACCACCACGGGAATGTTACGTTCGGCCAGGGTCAGGGCGGCAGTCAGGCCGATGATGCCACCGCCGATGATCACCACCGTGGTGCTGGCGGGCAGTTGCTGGGAGGTGTGCACGGGCTCGATGCGGGGTGCCATGGTCAGGACTCGTCATGCAGAGGAAAAAGGAAAGCCTACTGGCCCAGGTTGAGGGTCTGGACCTGGGCGCGCGAGGCGTTGCGGTAGGCGGTGACCTCCAGCTCCACCTTGTAGACCGTGGAGCCCAGCGGCGGGCAGGTGACGGTGCTGGCCGGGTCGATGCCGCGGAATTTCTCGCCGATCAGGTCCATGACCTTCGGTACGTCGGCCGGGTCCTGGATGAAGACCCGCGAGCACACCACGTCGGCCAGGCTGGCATCCACTGCCGCCAGGGCCGCCTCGATGTTGGCGAACACCTGGTGGGCCTGCTCCAGCACGTCCTCGGGGATCAGCTTGGTGACCGGGTTGCGGCCTGCGGTGTTGGACACGTAAATCCAGTTGTCTACCACCACCAGCCGCGAATAGCTGGCCTTTTCCTCGAACACGGAACCGCTCTTGAGCTTGATGATTTGCGTCATGGTCTTGCCTTCTGGGAGTAAAAATGGAATCAGCTGAGCACCGGGGTTTCCCACAGGTTCAGCTTCACGCCGATGCCCTGCTCGACGGCCTTGCGGTACACCACGGTGCCCCAGGCCACGTCTTCCACAGGCATGCCGCCCACGGACATGATGATGATTTCCTCGTCGTTGCGGCGGCCCTCGCCGTCGCCGGCGATGATCTTGCCGATGTCCTCCAGCTCGTCGGGGCGCAGCGTGCCTTCGGCGATCATGTCCATGAACCGCACGCCAATCACCGGCACGCAGTGGTGGGCGGGCTTGGGCAGTTCTTCGTACCAGGCCTGGTAGAGGCCGGTGTTGTCGAGCACCTTGCGCACGTCGCCCGCTTCCATGCCAGCGTCGAGGCTGCACGAGGCCGGCATGGCCAGAAACGCGCCGGGCTTGACCCACTCGCGGCGCACAATGGGGTAGATCGTGGGGTCGCCCACGGCGCCAGAGCTACAATAGGTAACAAGGTCGGAGCCGCGTACCACTTCTTCCAGGGTGTCGACCACCTCAATGGTGGTGACTTGCGGGTAGGTGACCTTCACCCAGGTGATGAAATCATCCAGGCTTTTCTGCCCGCGGCCCTTGACCTTGATGGTGTCGATTTGCGGGCACACGGCAATGAACGCAGCCACCGTGGTCTTGCCCATCACGCCCGGCCCCAGTAAGCCAATCACCTTCGAATCCTTGCGCGCCAGGTGGCGGGCGCCGACGCCGGGGATGGCACCGGTGCGATAGGCCGACAGCAGGTTGGCCGACATGTGCGCCAGCGGCGCGCCGGTGTCGGGGTCGTTGAGGGTGAACATCAGGATCGAGCGCGGCAGGCCCTTCTCGCGGTTGGCGACGTTGGAGCCATACCACTTCACGCCCGCGGTGCAGAAGCTGCCGCCCAGGTAGGCCGGCATGGCCATCATGCGCCGGTCGGCGGTGGGCTTGGGCATGTTGGGGAACGGCGAGTTTTCCGGGAAGGTCACCATGGCGCCGTGGGAGTCGTTGTTGGGGCCGGCCATGCGGTAGTCGCCCTGGTACAACAGGCCGAACATTTCTTCCATGGTGTCGACGCAGGCCGGCATGTCGGTGACGCCGGCGCGGATCATGTCCTGCTCGGACAGGTAGATGAAATCGATCGTGGTAGTGGACATGGTTTTCTCACCTTGAAGGCCGTGGCGCTTGTTGTGGGGTGAGTATCCGCAGCCGGCGAACGTGGGTATTGTAAAAATCGGACAGGCACGCGGCGCGAATCTTGCTTCTTGAAAACCATGCAAAAGCAGTCACTTGCAGGTTCGCCCATGACAGCTTCACCACTCCCGCAACGCGCCGCCTACGGGCAACCGTGGTTCGTGCTCAATTCCTCGCGCTACGCGGTGGCTCACTCCGCGCACCCGGCCTTGTCGCATTTCTATGCGTTCGACGTGGCGGACAGCGCCGAGGCGTTGCTGGCGGTGCCCGACGGCTGCGTGGACATCATCTTCGACTGCGACGCCACCGCCCCTGCCGCGCGCATCTGCGGCACCACGCTGCAAGCGCAGCCGGTGACCCTGCAGCGCAACCACCATTACTTCGGCGTGCGTTTTACCCCGGGGGTGGTGCCGGGGTTCATCAAGGTGCTGGCCCAGGAACTGACCGAGCAAGAGCTGGACCTGATGGAGGCCACGCCGTTCGCCCGCACCATCTTCGAGCGCATTGTGCAGAGCCAGGCGCTGGGCGAGCAGATCAGCCTGTTCAATGACCACCTGGCGCCCAGCCTGATGGCGCGCACCTCGGCCGTCACGGCCATGGTGATCCAGACCGCGCTACGCCAGCGCGGTGACCTGCGCATGGCGCAGCTGGAAGCCTTGAGCGGCTACACCAGCCGCACCATTCACCGGCTGTTCAGCCAGGACACGGGCATGAGCCCCAAGACGTTTTGCCGGATCATTCGCTGCCAGGCGGCACTGGATGTAATTGGCGCAGGGACGGCAACGGCGTATGCCGAGCTGGCGGTGGAGTTGGGCTTCAGCGACCAGTCGCATTTCCTGCGCGATTTCAAGCAACTGGTGAGCGCCACGCCCCATGAGTATCGGCGGCGGGTGGCGGGGGATGGGTATGCGGGGCGGATCACGTTTGCTTGAGGGCTAGACGCCGCCTGGCGGCAGCTGCTACAGGGTATGTAGCAGCGGCCGCAGGCCGCGTCAGAGACCGATGACGGCCTTGAGCACGGTCTTGAAGGTGTTGATCTGCTCATCGCTGAGTTGGCCGAAAACCTTGTCCTGCTGCTCGCGGGCAATCGTCCACAGCGCCTCGGTTTCATCGATGCCCTTGACGGTCAGGCGCACGCGCGCCTCATCGTCACTGACCAGCCCCTTGCGCTTGAGGTTGGCCACCGCCTCGTCGACCTCGTGCGCAGGCATGGCCACTTCGCGCAGCAGCTCGCAGCGGCTCAGGCCCGCATCATTCTCCAGCACCATCAGCATGCGCGCCTCGCTGGTGCGCAGGCCGGTGGACAGCTGCCGTGGCTGGTAGCTGGCCTGGTACGCCCTTAATGCCTGGGTCATCAGGTAATACAGGTTGTGGCTCAGGCGGCCCTGGAAGTGAGTGCTCGGCGGCTGGCCTTCCTCCCGCCGGGTCATGCGCGTGTGCGGCAGCACCATGGAGTAGGCGCCCTGGTGATACAGCAGCGGCGAGCGGCCGAAGTCGTCGAACTGCACCACCTTGCCGATCATGATCCAGTGGTCGCCGCCATCCACTTGCTGGAATTTCTCGCAGTGAAAACGCGCCGAGCAATCAGCGAGCACCGGCGCGCCGCCCTCGCCGGGCTGGTGGTCGATGCCGGCGAAGCGGTCGTCTTTGGGGCGAGCGAAGTTGTTGGACAGGTCGATCTGGTCGGCGGCCAGGATGTTGACGGCGAAGTGGCTGGCCAGTTCGAACACCTCGTGGCTGCTGGAGCGCTTGTCGAGGCTCCACAGGATCAGCGGTGGGTCCAGGGACACGGAGTTGAAGCTGTTGGCAGTGACGCCGACCGTGCGGCCATCGGCGGCAGCGGCAGTGACCACGGTGACGCCGGTGGCGAAGTTGCCCAGGGCGCGGCGGAAGGCGCGGGTGTCGAATTCGGTAGACATGGCAGGCTCCAATTATCAAGTGAGGGCAAACGGCTCAGACCATGCTGGGGTCCGGTTCCAGCCCCATCAGCTCGCGGCCCAGGATCTGCGCGCACACGTCGTAGTCGGTGTAGGCGTGGGCGCCGGTGAGGTGCGCGTCACGGAACAGGCGCTGCAGTTCATTGGTCTCGAACCACGCCCCGCCGCCCGCCGCTTCCATCAGCCGGTCCACGGCCTGGATGCACATCTTGGTGGCGTAGCCCTGGTTGGTGCGCCAGAAGGCCAGGGTCTCGCGGCTGGGGTAACGGTGGGCCTCGCTGTGCTCGGCGTGCTCTTGCCAGGTCTTCTCCAGGAACGCCCGGGCGGCCGCCACCTGGTGGGTGGATTCGGCCAGGCGCATCAATGCCGGGGTGGCCGCGCCGACCGCAGCGCCGGTGTAGGCGCGCACGCGGTTGCGGGTTTTCTCGCGGAACACCTCCAGCATGCGCTCGGCCACGCCGAGGCTGACGGTGGAGAAGCCGCTGGCGAAATAGGGGCGGTACGGTGAGTAGAAGATCTTGCTGTCGGGGTACAGGCCAAACCCGGCGGACTTGCCTTCCATCATGTCCTTGGCCTTCTGGATACGGTGCTCGGGCACGAAGGCGTTGTCGATGATCAGGGTCTTGCTGCCACTGCCACGCATGCCTACCGCGTACCAGTCGTCACGAATCTGGTAGTCGCTGCGCGGCAGCACCGCGAAGCAATAGTCCTGGCTGCCTTCGGCGTTCGTGCGGCGGAAGCCGACGATGGCCCACTCGGCGTGATCGCAGCCGCTGCTCCAGCCCATTTCGCCGCTGAAGCTCACGCCGCCCTCCACTTCCTGGGTACGGCCGAACGGCGCGATGCTGCTGCTGGCCGTGGCGTCGGGGTTCTCGCCCCACACTTCCTGCTGCAGCCGGGCGGGGAACATCGCCAGCTGGTGGCTATGGGTACACAGCAGGCTCATGGCCCAGGCGGTGCTGGCGCAGGCGCCGGCCAACAGGGCGATGCAGTCGGCGAACTGCGGCAGGGAGATTTCCATGCCGCCGAACTTCTTGGGCAGGAAGGCGCGGTGCATGCCAATGCTTTTCAGCAGGGCGATGTTTTCGGCGGGCACGCTGCGGTCTTTTTCGGCAGCAAAGGCATTGGCGGCGATGGGCGGCAGGATGGCCTTGAGGTCTTCGAGCAGGGGATTGGGCTTTTTCATGGTGCCACTCTGTTTATTATTGGGGGGGACCATGAGCCTGTCGTTCCTGCCCGGTTGGGGGCGGCTTGCGCAGGCTCATTCATGAATGCCATTTCAGTATGTGGTCGCCACCAGCACCGGAAAATGCACGTTCCGGATTGCCGATTGCACTTTTCATGGCACGGCAAAACCAGCTGCCCCCCCCCGTCGTGAAAAGTGCAAGCCGTCCTGTGCAAATTGCATTTCACCCTCCGCCCCCGCCCCGCATGATCAAGACATCAACAAAAACAAAAACGGAAAACATCCCTCATGCGCACCGTCTCTTCCGCGTCCACGGCCCCGGCGGCCGGCTCCCGCTCCACCCATTCATTGATCACCTGGCGGCTGATGCCGCTGTTGCTGCTGTGCTACCTGTTCGCCCACCTGGACCGCATCAACATCGGCTTCGCCAAGATGCAGATGAGCGCCGACCTGCACCTGAGCGACACGGTGTACGGCTTCGGCGCCGGGCTGTTCTTCATCGCCTACGCGCTGTTCGGCGTGCCCAGCAACCTGGCCCTGGAGCGGGTGGGCCCGCGGCGCTGGATCGCCACGCTGATGGTGGTGTGGGGGCTGCTGTCCACCAGCATGCTGTGGATCGATGGCGCCCCGGGATTCTATGCACTGCGGTTCCTGCTGGGGGTGGCCGAGGCCGGGTTTTTCCCTGGCATCCTGGTGCTGCTCAACCGCTGGTACCCGGCGCGGCGGCGGGCACAGGTCACGGCGCTGTTTGCCATTGCCGTGCCCATGGCGGGCGTGGTGGGCGGGCCGTTGTCGGGGGGCATCCTGCAGGCCTTCCATGACGTGGGCGGGCTGCGCGGCTGGCAATGGATGTTCCTGATCGAAGGCCTGCCGGTGGTGGTGCTGGGCCTGGTGGTGCTCAAGGCCCTGCCTGACCATTTCGAACGCGTCAGCTGGCTGAGCGCCGCGCAAAAGCGCGAGCTGCGCGAAGAAATGGCCGGCGAGGAGCAGCGCAAATCCATCACCTCCCTGGGCGGGATCGTGCGCGACGGCGACGTGTGGCTGCTGGTGGCGATCTATTTCGCGGTGATGCTGGCGGTCAATACCCTGGCGTTCTGGATGCCGACGCTGATCCACGGCGCCGGCATCGGCAGTGACGGCCAGGTGGGCGTGCTCAGCGCCGTGCCCTACCTGGCCGGCTGCCTGTTCATGCTCGGCTGCGGGCGCTCTTCGGACCGCCACCGCGAGCGCCGCTGGCACCTGCTGGTGCCACTGCTGATGGCGGCCCTGGGCATCGCCCTGGCCGGTGTCGCGCCAACGCATGCGCCGCTGGTGATGACCGGCCTGGTGATCGCCGGCATGGGCGCCAGCGCCGCCCTGCCGATGTTCTGGCAGCTGCCGCCGGCCTTCCTGGCCAACAACACCCAGGCGGCGGGCATTGCCCTGATCAGCTCCATCGGCAGCGTGGCTTCGTTCCTGGCGCCCTACCTGATCGGCTGGATGCGCGATACCACCCACAGCACCAGCCTGGCGCTGTATGTGCTGGCGGGGTTCATCACGTTGGGCGGACTGTTGGTGCTGCGCACCCGGGCAGCCATCGTCAACCCGCAGTAAACCACCGCGATGCCTTCTGCCCAATGGCGCCAGCCACCAGCCAGCCGATGACAGCCAGACCGTGCTCAAGGTTGGCACCCTGCTGCCGCAACTGCCGGTGGCGACGTACAACAACGTGCGCCTGGTGCACAGCGGCCCGCGGAAGGACATCAGCGTACGCTGGCGCTGTGGTAGCTGGCGCCGTCCTGTAGCAGCTGCCGAAGGCGGCGTCTGGTGCACGCGGTGTATCAGCTGGAGCGCAGTGCCTGTGACGCGGCCTGGCGGCCGCTGCTACAGGTTGCCATGAAAAGTGCAATCAGACCCAGCGAAACGCCATTTCCGGCAGCACGCCCAGCGGCAATCATGGAGCCCAGGTCACACGCCATGCGATAACAATAATGAGCACGCCGTTACCCCTTCAAACCCGCCTGCCGCTGCCGGTATTCACCCGGGGTCATCTGCGCGTAGCGCTGGAAAAACCGGCTGAAATACGCCGGGTCCTTGAACCCCAACGCGAAACAGATTTCGTTGGCCGAGCTGCCGGTGTACAGCAGCAGGCGCCGCGCTTCCTGCATCAGGCGCTCCTGGATCAGCCGCTTGGACGGCAGGTCGGCGATACGCCGGCACACGTCGTTGAGCCGCGCCTCGGTGACGCCGATGCCGCAGGCGTAGCTGGACAGCGGCCAGTGCTGGCGGTAGTGCACCTCGATCAATTCGTTGAAGCGGTGGAAGATCTTCAGGTCTTCATGGCGCGCCGGGCGCGCGGCCAGCGAGTTGGCGCACAGGCGCAGCAGGCTGATCATGATCAAGCGCGTCAGGTATTCCAGGGCCGCCGCCCGCCCCGGCTGGTCGGCCTCGATTTCGCACGCCAGCTCGTCGAACAAACGCTCCAGCCGAGCGATCTCGCCCCTGTACTCAGGCCCCAGGTGCGCCAGCGCCACGCAGGCGGCCGGCAGCTGCGGGCCGGGCGCCAAGGCGGCGTCGGCCTCGATCAACTGCCACACCAGTTGCTGGCGCACCGTCAGCACATGCCCATCGGCGTCGGCCTCGGTGACGAACGAGTGCGGAATGGTCGGCGGCGTGAGGAAAAACATCGGCCCCGACTCCACGAACTGCTGGTCATCCAGGTACACCCGCACAGTGCCACTCTTGACGTAATGCACCTGGAAAAACCGATCGTGGCGGTGCACCGGCATGTTGCGGCCAAAGAACCCGGCCAGGTTGCCCAGGCGGTCGTAGTGCACCTCGGCGTCGCTGTAGCGCTGGTCGTAGACCTGGCCAATGTTGATGTTGGGGATGGGTTGCCTGTCCTTCATGTCGCGACCTCGATGTTCTTGTTATGGCGTGGCTGGCCGGCCCGCACGGCCATTGTGCCACGCTTGACGATGATTAACTTCTTAATTATAAAGTTAACACATTAATTACTTTTCGCAGGGCCGCGACGCCCTGCCCCACCAGGAGAACCGCATGACCCGTGCCCTGCATGACATTGCGACCGGTACCCTGTTCGGCGTTGCGCTGAACTACCAGGGCCTGCTGCACCAACGCCTCGCCGAATTCGACCAGGCGCCCTACAAACAGGCGCCGGTCAAGCCGGTGCTGTTCATCAAGACCCCCAACACCCGCAACGTGCACCAGGGCGAAGTGGTCTACCCAGCCGGCGTCGAGCACCTGCAACCCGGCCCGGCGCTGGGCGTGGTGATCGCCAAGGACGCCAGCCGCGTCAGCGCCGCCGATGCCCTGGCCTACGTGGCCGGCTACACCATCGTCAACGAATTCAGCCTGCCGGAAGACAGCTACTACCGCCCTGCGGTGAAAGCCAAGTGCCGCGACGGTTTCTGCGCCCTGGGCCCGACCCTGGTGCCGGTGGACGCCATCGCCGACCCGCACCAGCTGACCCTCAAGCTGTTCGTCAACGATGAGCTGGTGCAGGAAAACACCACCGCCAACCTGGTGCGCGGCATCCCCCAACTGATCGCCGAACTCAGCGAGTTCATGACCCTGCACGCCGGCGACGTGCTGATCACCGGCACTCCCGAGGGCCGCGTCGACGTGCGCCCCGGCGACCGCGTGGACGTGGACATCACCGGCCTTGGCCGGCTCACCAACCGCATCGTGGCCGAGTAAGGGAACGCAGATGAAACACGCCAAAATCCGTTTTGAAGGCCAGGACCACGCGGTCACCGTCGAGGCCGACAACGCCGTGCGCCTGGCCGATGGCCGCCTGTTGAACGAGCACCAGGTGCAGTGGCTGCCGCCCGCCAGCGGCAGCATGTTCGCCCTGGGCCTGAACTACGCCGACCACGCCAAGGAGCTGGCCTTCGCGCCGCCCACCGAGCCGCTGGCCTTCGTCAAGTCGCCGGGCACCTACACCGGCCACAACCAGGTCACCTGGCGCCCGGACAACGTCGCCTACATGCACTACGAGTGCGAACTGGTGGCGGTGATCGGCAAGCCGGCGCGCAACGTCAAGCGCGAGGACGCCCTGCAGTACGTGGCCGGCTACACGGTGTGCAACGACTACGCGATCCGCGACTACCTGGAAAACTACTACCGCCCCAATCTGCGGGTAAAAAACCGCGACGCCACCACCCCGGTCGGCCCATGGATCGTCGACGTCAATGACGTGCCCGACGTCAGCAACCTGACCCTGCGCACCTGGATCAACGGCGAGCTGCGCCAGGAAGGCAGCACCGCCGACATGATCTTCGACATCCCCTTCTTGATCGAATACCTGTCCAGCTTCATGACCCTGCAACCGGGCGACATGATCGCCACCGGCACGCCCGAGGGCCTGGCCGACGTGGTGCCGGGCGATGAGGTGGTGGTGGAAGTGGAAGGCGTGGGCCGGCTGGTCAACCGTATCGTCAGCGAAGCTGATTTCTTCAAGAACAATAAGGCGTAATCATCATGATCAAGCACTGGATCAACGGCCGCGAAGTTGCAAGCAAGGACGTGTTCGTCAACTACAACCCAGCCACCGGCGAAGCCATTGGTGAAGTCGCCAGCGGCGGCGCCGAGGAAGTCGCGCAAGCCGTGGCTGCGGCCAAGGAAGCCTTCCCGAAATGGGCGGCGACGCCCGCCAAGGAACGCGCCAGGCTGATGCGCAAGCTGGGCGAGCTGATCGACCAGAACGTGCCGCACCTGGCCGAGCTGGAAACCCTGGACACCGGGCTGCCGATTCACCAGACCAAGAACGTGCTGATTCCGCGCGCCTCGCACAACTTCGACTTCTTCGCCGAAGTGTGCACGCGCATGGACGGCCACAGCTACCCGGTCGACGACCAGATGCTCAACTACACCCTGTACCAGCCGGTGGGCGTGTGTGGCCTGGTGTCGCCGTGGAACGTGCCGTTCATGACCGCCACCTGGAAGACCGCGCCGTGCCTGGCGCTGGGCAACACCGCCGTGTTGAAGATGAGCGAACTGTCGCCGCTGACCGCCAACGAACTGGGGCGCCTGGCCGTGGAAGCCGGCATCCCCAACGGCGTGCTCAACGTGATCCAGGGCTACGGCGCCACCGCCGGCGATGCCCTGGTGCGCCACCCGGACGTGCGCGCCATCTCCTTCACCGGCGGCACCGCCACGGGCAAGAAGATCATGCAGACCGCGGGCCTGAAGAAGTACTCCATGGAACTGGGCGGCAAGTCGCCGGTGCTGATCTTCGAGGACGCCGACCTTGAGCGCGCCCTGGACGCTGCGCTGTTCACCATCTTCTCGCTCAACGGCGAGCGCTGCACCGCCGGCAGCCGCATCTTCATCCAGGAAAGCGTGTACCCGCAGTTCGTCGCCGAGTTCGCCGCGCGCGCCAAGCGCCTGATCGTCGGCGACCCGCAGGACCCGAAAACCCAGGTCGGCTCGATGATTACCCAGGCCCACTACGACAAGGTCACCGGCTACATCAGGATCGGCCTGGAAGAAGGCGCCACCCTGCTGGCTGGCGGCCTGGAGCGCCCGGCCAACCTGCCGGCGCACCTGGCGCGCGGGCAGTTCATCCAGCCCACGGTGTTCGCCGACGTGAACAACAACATGCGCATCGCCCAGGAAGAGATCTTCGGCCCGGTGGTGTGCCTGATCCCGTTCAAGGACGAGGCCGAGGCGCTGAAGCTGGCCAACGACACTGAGTACGGCCTGGCCTCCTACATCTGGACCCAGGACATCGGCAAGGCGCACCGCCTGGCCTATGGTATCGAGGCGGGCATGGTGTTCATCAACAGCCAGAACGTGCGCGACCTGCGCCAGCCGTTCGGTGGAGTGAAAGGCTCGGGTACCGGCCGTGAAGGTGGCCAGTACAGCTTCGAGGTGTTCGCCGAGATCAAGAACGTGTGCATCTCCATGGGCAGCCACCACATCCCGCGCTGGGGCGTATAAATCCGTAGCCGCTGCCGCCAGGCTGCGCTGGCCAGCATGAGCCCTGAAGTGCTCCAGTGCACTCCAGGGCCCGCGCAGCCTTCGGCAGCGGCTACGTCATAAAAACAATACTCAGGAGACGGACCATGGGCACCCTCGCCTTAGCCGCCAAGATCACCCACGTACCCTCCATGTACGTCAGCGAACTGGACGGCCCGATGAAGGGCTTCCGCCAGCCGGCCATCGACGGCCACCACGAGATCAGCCGGCGCTGCCGCGAGCTGGGCGTGGACACCATCGTGGTGTTCGACACCCACTGGCTGGTCAACGCCAATTACCACATCAACTGCGGCCCGCACTTCAAGGGCCTGTACACCAGCAACGAGCTGCCGCATTTCATCAGCAACATGAGCTATGAATTCCCCGGCAACCCCGAACTGGGACAGATCCTGGCCGAGGTGGGCAACCGCTTCGGCGTCGAGACCATGGCCCACCACGCCACCACCCTGGCGCCCGAGTACGGCACCCTGGTGCCCATGCGCTACATGAACCAGGACCAGCACTTCAAGGTGATCTCGGTCTCGTCGCTGTGCACCTCGCACTACCTCAACGACAGCGCCCGGCTGGGCTGGGCGATGCGCAAGGCGGTGGAGGACCACTACGACGGCACCGTGGCGTTCCTGGCCAGCGGCTCGCTGTCACACCGCTTTGCCCAGAACGGCCAGGCGCCGCAGTTCGCCACGAAAATCTGGAGCCCGTTCCTGGAAACCCTGGACGAGCGCGTGGTGCAGATGTGGCAGCACGGCGAGTGGGAGGAGTTCTGCGGCATGCTGCCCGAGTACGCGGCCAAGGGCCACGGCGAAGGCTTCATGCACGACACCGCCATGCTGCTGGGGGCGCTGGGCTGGTCCGAGTACGACGGCAAGGTCGAGGTGCTGACGCCCTACTTCGCCGCCTCGGGCACCGGGCAGATCAACGCGATTTTCCCGGTGACGCCGCAGGACGGCTCGCGCATTCCCCCCGTGCAGGCCGCCAACCTCGCCAATGTGGTGTCCACCAGCCGCCTGTAAACAGGAGTTCCCATGCCTCACCTGGTACTGCTCTACACCCCTGACCTTGAACCGGAAACCGACTTCAAGGGCCTGACCCGCGCCCTGGCTGACACCATGCTGGCCCAGCGTGACGAAGCCGGCAAACAGGTGTTCCCCACCGGCGGCACCCGCGTGCTGGCCTACCCGGCGCAGCACTGCGCGGTGGCCGACGGCAATGGCGACTACGGCTTTCTCTACGCCAACCTGCGCATGGCCGCCGGCCGCAGCGCCGCCGTGCACAAGGCCGTGGGCGATGCCCTGATCCAGGTGCTGGAAGCCCACCTGGCGCCGCTGCTGGAACGCCGCCCCGTGGGCATCACCCTGCAGATCGACGAAAGCCCCGGCCAGGTCTACGACGCCAAGCGCAGCAGCCTGCACCCCCTGTTCAACCAATGATTCCGAGGTTTCCCATGCTCGACCACGCTTTCATCCAGCAAGCCGCCCAACGCCTCGACGAGGCCGAGCGCAGCCGTGAACAGGTGCGCCAGTTCTCCCTGGACCAGCCGAACATCACCATTGAGGACGCGTACGCCATCCAGCGCGTGTGGGTAGAGAACAAGATCAAGGCCGGGCGCAAGCTGGTGGGCCACAAGATCGGCCTCACTTCGCGGGCCATGCAGGTGTCGTCGAACATCACCGAGCCGGACTTCGGCGCGCTGCTGGACGACATGTTCTTCGACGAAGGCAGCGACATTCCCTTCAACCGCTTCATCGTGCCGCGCGTGGAAGTCGAGCTGGCGTTCATCCTCGGCAAGCCGCTCAAGGGCCCCAACGTCACCGTCTTCGACGTGCTGGACGCCACCGAGTGGGTGATCCCGGCGCTGGAAATCATCGACGCGCGCATCCAGCAGGTAGACCCGCAGACCAAGGCCACCCGCAAGGTGTTCGACACCATCAGCGACAACGCCGCCAACGCCGGCGTGGTCATGGGCGGCCGCGCCGTGCGGCCTACCGAGATCGACCTGCGCAAGGTGCCGGCGGTGCTGTACCGCAACGGCGTCATCGAGGAATCGGGCGTGTCGGCTGCGGTGCTCAACCACCCGGCCAAGGGCGTGGCCTGGCTGGCCAACAAGCTGGCGGCCTATGACGTGACGCTGCAGCCGGGCCAGGTGATCCTCGGCGGTTCGTTCACTCGCCCCGTGGCGGCCAACCCGGGCGACACCTTCCATGTCGACTACGACATGCTCGGTTCCATCGCCTGCCGTTTTGTCTAACCCACCATCACCGTAGCCGCTGCCGCCAGGCTGCGCTGGCCCTGGAGTACGCTGAACATCTCCAGGGCTCACGCGAGCCAGCGCAGCCTGCGGCAGCGGCTACAGGAGTTTTTGCATGATCATCAATACCTTCAAGCAACGCCTGCGCAGCGGCCAGGCGCAGATCGGCCTGTGGCTGGGCCTGGCCAACCCGTACTGCGCAGAACTGGCCGCCAACGCCGGTTTCGACTGGCTGCTGATCGACGGCGAGCACGCCCCCAACGACCTGCGCAGCTTGCTGGGCCAGTTGCAGGCGGTGGCGCCCTACGCCAGCCAGCCGGTGATTCGGCCCGTGATCGGCGACACCGCGCTGATCAAGCAGGTGCTGGACCTTGGCGTGCAAACCCTGCTGGTACCCATGGTGGAAAGCGCCGAACAGGCCCGCGAGCTGGTGCGCGCCACCCGTTACCCGCCGTCCGGCGTGCGCGGCGTGGGCAGTGCACTGGCGCGGGCGTCGCGCTGGAACACCGTGCCGGGTTACCTGGAGCAGGCCGATGAACAGATGTGCCTGCTGGTGCAGATAGAAAACCGCGAAGGCCTGGCCAACCTCGACGCCATCGCCGCCGTGGAAGGCGTGGATGGCGTGTTCATCGGCCCGGCGGACCTCAGCGCGGCCATGGGCCACCGCGGTAACCCGGGGCACCCCGAGGTGCAGGCCGCCATCGAGGACGCCATCGTGCGGGTGCAGCGGGCAGGCAAGGCGGCGGGCATCCTCAGCGCCGATGAAACGCTGGCGCGGCGCTACCTGGAACTGGGCGCGGCCTTCGTCGCAGTGGGTGTCGATACCACGGTGCTGATGCGCGGGCTGCAGGGCCTGGCGGCGAAGTTCAAGGACACCCCGCCGGCCGCCATCGGCAACGGCGTCTACTGACGCGCGGCGCGTTCAGACGCGGCCTTGCGGCCGCTGCTACAGACGGGTACGGCGCGGTGTAAGGCTGCTACGGGCGTTTGAGGGCCTTGAGGTCGTTGAGCAGCGCCAGCAGGGTCTTGAGCTTTTCCTCGCCGAACTGCTCTTGCAGGCGCCCGTAGTTGCGTTCCATGTCCTGGCTCATGGACTCGAACAGCGCCTCCCCCTCGGCGTCCAGTTGCACCAGCACCCGCCGCTGGTCCTGCTCGGCCTTGCGCCGGCGCACCATGCCGGCGGCCTCCATGCGTGTAAGCACCCCCGTCATGCTGGGCCGCAGGATGCAGGCCAGGTCGGCCAGCTGGTTGATTTCCAGTTCGCCCTGTTGGCTGAGGATACGGATGATGCGCCACTGCTGTTCAGTCAGCCCATGCTGGTTCAACGACGGGCGGAAAAAGCTCATGGCCACTTCACGCGCCTGCAGCAGGTTCAGGGTCAAGGACGGTCGGGGTGAGGACATGGGAGGGCCAGGCATTCAAGTTAATAGATTAACTAATTTAGCATTTCCGCAGCGCCGACGACACTGCGAACAGTGATCAGGCCGCCCCTGTCATCGCGTGGTTGATACGGTAATCCTTGGGCGATTGTTCGAACTGCTTCTTGAAGGCGCGGCTGAAATGCGCCGAATCGGTGAAGCCCCATTTATAGGCGATGGAGGTAATGGACTCGCCGCGCAGGAACGGGTTGCCCAAGTCGTCGGCACTGCGCTGCAGCCGCGCCCGCTGGATGTAGCGGCAGACGCTGTCGCCGTCTTCCTCGAACAGCCGGTACAGGTGGCGCACCGAGATATTCAGGCGCAGGGCCAGGCTGGCCGGGGTCAGGCCTGGCTGCCCCAGGGACTCGCCAATGACCTGCTGCACCTGACTGCGCAGCTGGCGGCTGCCCAGCTCCGCCAGCGTTCCCAGGCCTTCGTCATGGCCCTCGAAACTGCCGCCCAGCAACGACACGAAGGCGTCCTGCAGGGCGTCGCCGCGCACCCCGTCAGGGTCTTCGGGCTCGCCCTCGCGGCACAGTTGGTCCACGAGCAGGTGCAGCATCCGCCCGCACATCTTCTTCGAGGAAATCTTGCCGAACGCCGCAGTGCCCTTCCCCAGTTGCTTGAGCACCTGGGGGCGCGGCAGCGACAGCGAAGCGTGCTCGATCAGGCCGAACGGGGTGATCTGGCAGGCGCCCACCGAGTCCATCAGCGCCAGGTCGCCCGGGCCCAGCTCGACGCTGGCGCCGCCCTGGGTGATGCGCGAATGGCCGGCACGCTGGCTGACCAGGAAGCATTGGCCATCGTCGGTGGTGTCGGGGGCATTGCCGGCGCGGGAAATGCGGCCGGCATTGGTGCGCAGGGTGGCCACTTCCAGGCCGCCGCGGCAGGCCAGGGATATGTCGCCAATGAACAGCGCGCGGTTGAAGGCCAGCTCCGTGTCGAAGTGGCCACAAATCTGGCGGATAGTCCGGGTCCAGCGCTCCAGTCCATCCAGGCTCGGCTGCAGACTGCTCATGTATACCTCCACACGCATTACTTATTCTTGTGCCTCAATAGTTAACATGTTATCCATTGGGGCACAACTACAAAGCTGGGTGTGGAACCTTGAGCAATAACCAGGCCAGGGTCGCTACACGGCCGCCAGGCAGCGTTGCAGGCCGGCCAGGGCTGCCAGCAGCAACGGCCGCTGGACGTCGTCGAGGCGAACGTAGCGGCGGAACGCCGGCAGCCGGTTGACCACCTCGCTGGCGCCCATGTGTTCCAGGGTGATACGCCATTCGCCCTGGCGGGCCTGCAGCTGCAGGCGCTTGAAATCCAGCGGCATCAACAGCGTGCGCAGGGCTTGGTCCTGCTCCAGCGCGCGCTTGACCTCGGCGCCCCAGCCGGTCTTGCTGCCAGCACCGACACAGACCACGCCGGTGCGCCGCAACGCGCCACTATGGCGCAATTGCAATGGCAGCTCGCACTGTTGCGAGGCAGGCGCCCGCACACTGAACTCGGTCATCACCAGGTGCATCAGCCACTGGCTTTCAACCCGCTCCGCCACCTCCACGGGCAGGCCCTGGGCGGTCTCGAACGCGCCCTGGCCCGGCGTGGCGCCAGCGAGCGCCGCCAACCCCAGGTTGCGCCGCACCTGTTCCAGGGTCGCCCCCGGGCGGTAGCCCGCCGGGGCTCGGTCAAGCAGGCGACGTAACATGGGCGCTGTGCTCCGTGGCAGGCTGGCCCGGCTCGCGGGCGAATTCGTTGGCCAGCACGTCCTCGACGCGGGCTGGCTTGAACGGGTTGACCTTCTGCACCACCAGGGTCCAGAACAACGCGTAGGCCGCCGTGCCTCCCAGCATGATGCCGAACGGCACGTAGATGTCCGCAGGGTTCATCCCCGGTGGCGTGATGTACCACATGCCCAGCAGGATGCCGGCACTGGACAGGATCTGCGGCAGTGGGAACAGCGGCGAGCGGTAGGCACGCGGCAGGTCGGGCCGACGAATGCGCAGGATCACCACCGACAGGGTCACCAGCAGGTACGCGGTGCTCCAGGCGCACACTGCCGCCAGCACCAGGTGCAGGATATTGTCGGCGTTGCCGCCCAGGTACCAGGCATGCAGGCACGGGATCAACGCGGCCACGGCGATGCACACCACCGGCGTCTTGAAGCGCGGGTGCAGGTAGGTGAAAAACCGCGGCAACGCGCCGTCCACGGCCATGCCATAGAGGATGCGCGGCACGCCGGCCATCAACGTATTGATGGTAGCGGCGCCCGCGAACAGGAAGCCTGCGCCCAGCCACATCGGGCCAATGTCACCCATCACCTGGGCGGCGAACTTGGGAATGGCCATGGGGGTGTCCAACAGGTGCAGGCCGGTGGCCGGGTCCAGCAGCAGGTTCGCGACCTGGCGCTTCATGGCGGCGCCGTAGACGAACATGCAGGTGGCCACCCCCAGCAAGCCGAGAATCATGGCCTTGGGCATGGTCGAGGCCGACTTGCGCAGGTCCGGCGCCAGCGGCGTGACGAACTCGCAGCCCACGAACATGAACATGGCCATGCCCACCAGCGACAGGATGGTGACCAGGTCGCTACCCACCAGAGACTCGCCGAACCAGCCGTCCAACTGCACCGCCGGCGCCGCCACCAGGCCCAGCACGCCGAACACCATCAAGGTGACCCACATGCCGAAGGTGAGGATGATTTCGGCGCGGCCGAAGGCGCTGACGCCAAAGGCATTGAGCACGCCGAAGCCGAGCACGAAGGCCACGCCCAACAGCCAGGAGCCACCCGCCGACTCGACCAGGGTGTTGAGGTGTTCGAAGTTCACCAGCGCCATCACCCCGGACATGATCGTCTCCGCGGTGCCGGCGAACACATGCACGATCAGGTACGCGGACAGCGTGCCGGTGATGGCGAAAAAGCGCCCCATGCCGCAATTGATGTAGTCATACACCGAGCCGGTGGTGGGCAGGATGCTCGCGGCTTCGGCAAAGGTGGTCGCCTGGGCCAACATCAGCACCACGGCAATCAGCATGGCCACGGCAAACGCGCTGCCGCCGATGCCGAAGCCCATGGTCGCGGTAAGGATCACCGGGCTGGCCATGATCAGGCCGATAGTACTGGCCAGCGCCGTGGGAAAGCCCACGGTGCCGCGGTTCAGGTGCTCTGTGAGCTTATGGTGGGTCGACATCGTCTGCATGCCCCAGCGTGGGTTGGACAAAAAAGATAAGCAGCGCACTGCCTTCCATCTTCCCTGATGCCCGTGGCCGCGTGCCTGCACTTTGCACCTTCTGCCCTTGCCCAATCTTGCCCATGGCTGCCGAGGAATTTGCCGCAGCCTGCCAGCGTGCCGCCGACCATGGCACGCCCGGCGGACGCTGGCCACCGGACTGGGGGTGTTTTCTGGGGGGTGTGACCCAGGGGGACATAGCCGCTCCCCCTGTTGGCATTACGCCTATTCCGAATCGATCAAGCTGTCGGTCTTCGCGCTGCCCTTGTCCCGGTCCACCTGGGCATCCTGGTCGGACCCCGGGTTGCCGGGCGGCGGATCCCAGTCAACCGGGCGTTCGCCGGTCCCCTGTTTCGGCTCGGAACTGGCGTGCTCAAGTCCCGAGTCGTGGCCTTCGCCCGTCTCGGGCGTGTTGTCATCCGGCCCTGGATACGCGGCTTCTGGTCCGTTGGTTGTGTTCACCATGATGATGACTCCCCTAGGGGGCGCGGGGTATCCGCGCCTATAGGTGGGAGGCCGGGGGAGCGGCGCAAGTGCCGCGGCGCCGACGGGTGGGCGGTGGGTGCCTACAGGCATCCAGCCGGTTCGCCGGCGATGCCGCTCTTGGCGAGCAATCGATCCATTGCCGGCTTCGCCTCGTTGTTGCCGGCCTGCACGGCGGCGCGGTAGCACGCCAGCGCACGCGGCACGTCGGGGGGGCCCAGGCGCCCTGACTCGAGCCCTTCGGCCAGGGAGCCCAGGGCTTGCGCATTGCCGGTCGCTGCGCCTTGCTCCAACACGGCCCGGGCTTGCGCCGGGGCGACGCAGGTGTCGGCGCCCGCCGGGTCGCCACCATCGCAGTAATACCACGCCAGCATGGCGGCCCTGTCGGGGTGCCCCTTCAGGGCCGCCAGGTAAAGTTTTTCTGTAGCGGCATAGCCCAGGTTAGGCGCCATTTCCGACATGCTCAGGCTGGCAGCGCTGTAGCTGGCATCCGGGTCACCCGAACCGGCAGCGCACAGCCAGTACTCCTCCGCTGCCTGGAAAAACTCGGTCGTCAACGGGTAACGCTCAGGGCCGCCAAGCTGCCCGTAGACATCCGCCCTGGCGGCGCAGCGCTGTTCAGCCAGTGACATGCCGGCGGTGCCGGGCAACTTCAACTGCGCATCGCGTACCGACCAGTCCTCGATACCCGTGAGCACCCAGCAGCGCTCGCGGGCGAAGGTGTAGACCTTGATGTTGCCCAGGCCTGCGCGCTTGTCGGTGTAGGTGGCAGACAGGCCATCGGCCGCCAGGTTGATCGAGTCCAGCGGCGGGTGCGCGATAGCGTTCATGAGCGGAAACTTCAGCGCCCGGCTGTCCACCAACGGCTGGTAGGGCACGACGCCTGCGGCGGTAGGCACCAGGTGCAACGCGCGCACGTGGTGCTTGAGGAAGGCGGATTGCAGGCCAATGTCCGCCGAAAACGCTGGCAGAAATTGCTCGAAACGCTGGGACGGGCAGGCGCTGGCGACGTTTGCTTGCGCCCAACCGGCCACTGGCCAACAGAACGATAACGCCAGGGCGAGACGCCACTGTCGTGTGAAAGCTGTCATATGATTTCCCTATCCATGTCTATCCAGCCGCTGGCCCTGCCACCGGCGCTGCGCTGGCCAGCGCAGCCTTCGGCAACGGCGACGGCTTGGGGCCGCATCAGTACCCGTGGAACTCCCGGAACAGCTGCCCCTTATGATATTCCACCCACTCCACCACGTCGAAAGGCAGGTACAGCTGCTGCCGCGCCCGGGAAATGGCGATGTACACCGCGCAGATCCGCTCGTCGAAGGCGTAGGCGTCCTTGAACTGCACCGTGGTCAGCAGCTCGGGGGTCAGCAGCACGCGGTCGAACTCCATGCCGCCGGCGTCCTGCGCCATCATCAGCAGGCAGCCCTTGCCGGCCTGCACCTGCAAGCGGTTCAGGCGGGTGATGTCGGCCAGGTTGAAGCCCTTCTCCAGCGCTGACTCCACCCACAGGAAGGCTTCATCGTACTGATGGGCCTCGCGCACCTGGCGCCAGTCCAGCAGCTCGTTGAAATCCGCGTGGCCGGCCTGGTCACGGCTGTAGAACGCGGGCTTGAACAGGGTGATGGCCGTGGTCATGAACAGCTGCAGGTCGGCCTGTGCAGCCTTGTCCGGCAGGCTGAAGGCACAGTTGGCCTGCTCCAGCTGCATGGCCCAGCGCATGGTGTCCCAGCGCGAGGCCGTCAGCACCGCACAGCCTTCAGGCGGCACGAAGCCCTCGGGATAATGCTCCACCCCCACGTCAGCGTTGCGGGCGCCCTCGAAGTACACCTTGCTCTTGGCCGAGTGCCGGGAGATCAGCGGGTTGACCAGGCGCTCGACGTTGCGCCCCGAACGCACCGAATAGCTCAGGTCACTCTTGCGCACCTCGCGCGTGCGCCGCACGGTGGCCCCCTTGACCTGCTGGTACTCGTCGCCCAGGGTGATCAACACCTGCTTGCCGCGCTCGATGATCTGCAACAGCGACGCGGGAATGTCCTGGCTCTCGTCGATCAGCACATGGGTGAAGCGCGCCGGCACCACGCTGCCTGCCAGGCTGGCCCGCTTGATCATCAGCAAGGTGGCGAAGTCGCCCCGCCCGGCCCACGCCGGGTTGGCGTCCAGGTAGCTCCACAGGCGGCTGGCGTATTCGAGCAACACCTGGGTGTCGGTGCTGCTCAGCGGCTGCTGGAAATGCGGCAGGTGGCCGGCGCCCAGGCTGTAGTCCCTGGAGCCCGAATACCGCTCCAGCACCTTGATGCACAGGTTCAGCGTGGCCTGGGCGTCGTAGCCGCGAAAGCCCAGGATATTCAACTCCAACGCCAGCGCCTGTCCGGCCGGCAGCCCGGCCACCTTGTTCGGCGGGCGAAACCTGGAGTGCTTGAGCAGCGCATAGGCAAAGCCCTCGAAGGTGGCCCCCGCTTTCCTGTCCCGCGGCCCGCCCATGTGGCCACGCAACACCTCGAGCTTGCCCGACGTGCGCGCCAGCACCAGGGTGGCCTCCGGGGTGAGGAACTCCAGCAGGGCCCCCAGCAGGTGGCTCTTGCCCACCCCCGCGTAGCCTTGCACATGCAAATCCTCGCCCAGGTTGGCGCGGAAGGTGCGCACCAGCTTGTCCTGGGCGTCGCTCAGCCAGCGCTCCCGGTGCCGCGCCGTCACCACCTGCTCGCGGTACGGGTTGTTCGCCTGGTGGTGGCGCACACTGAAGCAGTTGTCCCACTCACCGCCCGGCAGCAGGTAGGCCTGCGCCGCCACCTCCTCGGCCTCGAGGAAACGCAACGGCAGCTGCTTGATGGCTTCCAGGCCGTAGTACAGCTTGCCCTGGTCGAACAGCCGCTGCGCCTCGCCCAGCAGGCCCGCCGGCTGCTTTGCCGTGGCCGCCCAGGCGATCAGCCGGGCCAGCACCTTCTCGACGCCGGCGGCGTTGAGGTCCTTTTCCGCGGCCTGGGCCAGGTTCTGGATCACCAGCACGGCAGCCAGTTCCGGGGCGCTCAGGGCGGCGAGCCCGGCCGCGCCGTCGTCGGCCAGCAGGCGTGTGCAGGTCTCCTGGGTAACGGGCAGGAACAGGGGGCTGGACAGGTCAAGATGTTCGGGGTGCATGTACGCTCATTGCCAAACAGGACGGCGTGCGGCGGCATTTGTCGCCTGGTGCCTTGGGTAGGCGTGGAAGTATGCCACTTCCGTCCACGGACACTGCGGTTCTGGGGAGGAAATTATCTCGACAGAACGTTTCAACCGCGTCGCCGGCGGCAGCGACTATGGTGTAGGGGTGACCAGGAGTAATTACCCATGACAACGCAAACACTCACGGTCAACGGCCTGCAACTGCACGTCTCGGTCCGCGGCCAGGGCGCACCGCTGCTGTTGCTCAACGGCCTGGGCGGCTTGATGCCAACCTTCGACCCGCTGCGCGACGAGCTGGCCGATCACACCACCCTCACCCTCGACGTGCCCGGCGTCGGCCAATCCCAGGCGCCCCGCTGGCCGCTGCGCCTGCCCGGCCATGCCGAGGTGATTGCCGGGATGCTCACGCAGCTGGGCCTGGAGCAGGTCGATGTGTTCGGCGTGAGCTGGGGCGGCGCCCTGGCGCAGGAGTTCGCCCTGCGCTACCCGGCCCGTGTGCGCCGGCTGATCCTGGCGGCCACCTCGGCCGGGCCGGCGATGTGGGTGAAGCCTGGCGACGTGCTGGACTTTCTCGGCCGCGGCAGCAACGTCAAGGGCCATCCAGAAAAAGGCTCGCGCAACTCACTGAAGTCGCTGCTGCACTTCGGCGTGGCCAAGGGCATGCTTACCGCCAACCCCGGCGCCTACTACCACCAACTGGCCGCCCTGGCGGGCTGGACCAGCCTGCTGCGGCTGCACCGGCTGCGCCAGCCCACGCTGATTCTTGCCGGTGACCGCGACACCCTGGTCCAGCCCTACAACGCGCGCATCCTGCGGCGTGCCATTCGGGGTGCCGAAGTGCGGGTGATGGAGGACGAGGGGCATTTTTTCGTGGTGACGCGTGCAAGGGAGACGGCGGAGGTGGTGCGGGCGTTTTTGTGTCGGGAGGGGCGCGCGCAGGCGTCGACTCCAAACGCTTAAGTTAACTATCGCCTACCCACACAATAATGGCAACATGACACCATTGGAGAAAGCAGCAGTCGGCGCGGGTGAACCCGGGCGCCAGGTGCAGGGGAATAAGGGAATATGGCTTCGATTCAGGTAGATGGCGTAGACAAGACCGCAAAGATCAGCAATTGGGCGATTCGCTGGAGCGACAGGGGCCAGGAGCTGGAACTGACCTGTCATTTCCCCTCCAGCAAAAAATACACTCGCCCGCTCAGTAACTGCCAGGTTACTCCCACCCGAGAGTTGAGCAATATACTGCTGACCAAACCCGGCAGCACTATCGCCACACCTGTCGAAAAAGCCGTGATATACGGCGAACGATATGCCGTGGTGCGCTATCCCGGCGCCGACAGGCCCTATGTTCACAAAATGGATAGCATCATCTTCACCGCCCCGACGGCAATGAAGAACACGCCTGTCTTCCGTTATCTCACTGCCGTGGCGAACGCCCGACAGGATCACGCCCAATCGAAGACTGAGCATGCCATAGCCAGCAATGTAGTTACCCAGCTAGGAAAATTGCCCGCCATCGCCGGCACTGCTTTGCAAGCGTACTGCACGGGGCATATTGGCAAGCTGGCCCCAGGCGAGGGACTCGTCTATCCGTTCGGGCTGAACGAAAGCCAGTACCAGGCAGTAGAGAGGGCGTTCAGCTCACAAATCAGCGTAATCGAAGGCCCGCCGGGCACCGGCAAGACCCAGACCATCCTCAACATCCTCGCCAACATCCTGCTGCGCGGGCAGAGCGTGGCGGTGCTGTCCAACAACAATGCCGCCGTGGAAAATGTCTACGAAAAGCTGGAGAAATGCGGCCTGGGATACCTGGTCGCAAAACTGGGTAACCAGGACAACCGAGAGACCTTCTTCACCAGCCTGCCTGCATGGCCATCAAGCATGCCCGAGCCTGCGCCGTCCCTGGAGGAGATCCAGATCTTGCTGGCCCGCTTGAAGCAGCACCTGCAAGAGCACAACAAGGCTGCTCAACTGCAAATCGAGCTGGACGAGTTGGCCATCGAGCGGCGCTACCTGCAGCAGTGGCAGGCAGAAAGCGGTGTACAGGCCACAGGCTCGCTACGCAAGTACGGGCTGACACCGCGCAAGACTGCGGACCTCATGGCCTACCTGGCTCACCTTGGCGAGCAACGCATCCAGCTCAAAGACCGCATTGAGCTACTGTTCAAGTTCAGAGTCTTTCGTGTCAAACCGTTTGTCGAAGGCGAGGCGCGCCTGGCCGTGTTCCATGCCCTGCAGCTGCATTACTACGACAAGTCGACCAGGGACAAGGAAGCGGAGTTGCACGCGTGTCGTGAATCCCTGGCAAGCGCAAATTTCACAGCCTTGCTGAAGGAACTCACAGCAGCGTCAATGCGTCACCTCAAACAGCATCTGCAAGCTCAGGTACCGCCGTCGGACAGCTTCGATGCCAACACCTACCGCAGGCATTTCGACGCTTTCGTCCAGCGGTTCCCTATCCTGGGCAGCGGCACGCATTCCATCGTCAATTCGATCGCCCCGGGGGCGCTACTCGACTACGTGATCATCGACGAAGCGTCGCTGCAGGACATCGTGCCAGGCATCCTGCCACTGGGCTGCGCAAAGAACCTGATCGTTGTCGGAGACAACCGCCAATTGCCGCACATTCCCGTGAAACTGGGGATTCAAGCACCCGCCGAGGCCTACGATTGCGAGCGCTACAGCCTGCTGGATTCGTGCATCGCTGTATTCAAGAACGCGCTGCCCAGGACGTTGTTGAAAGAGCATTACCGATGCCACCCCAGGATCATCCAGTTCTGCAACCAGCAGTTCTACGACAATGCCCTAGTACCAATGACTGTGGACAAGGGCGAAGCCCCCTTGCGCCTGATCGTGACGGCCAAGGGCAACCATGCCCGCAAAAACACCAATCTTCGGGAGCTGGACTCTTTGCTCAAGGTGCTTGAGGACGAGGGGCCGCCCGTCGGCATGGACGGTGAAGGCCGCGGTTACATCGCCCCATTTCGGGCACAAGTCAGCCTTTCCAGCACCCACCTGCCGACGGACTTCGTCAAGGACACCGTGCACAAGTTTCAGGGGCGCGAGTGCGACGAAATCGTCTTCTCCACCGTGCTGGACAAGAAGCGCTACAACCAGACAAGAACACGTGTGGATTTCGTCGACGACCCACGCATGATCAACGTGGCGGTGTCGCGCGCCAAGCATCGCTTCACCCTGGTGACCGGCGACGAGGTATTCAGCGACAACAATGGCCACATTGCTGCCCTGATCCGTTACATCAGCTATTACGCGCAGGAGGAACAGATTGTACGCGCCCCGGTAGTGTCGGCATTCGACTTGCTGTACCGCGAGTATGATCAGTCCCTGGCGCGCTTGAATGCCCGCCTGCGGCTCGAGGATTCACGTTATAAGTCCGAGCAGATCGTGGCGCAGCTTGTGCGCGAAGCCCTGTGCGCCCCGGCATGCCAGGCATTGACGTTCCACAGCCAGATCAAGCTGGATCAACTCGCATCGCCCGGCAACGGGAACTGGACAGCCCCCCAGCGGGCGTTCATGAAGCGCGCCAGTTGCGACTTCGTGGTCTACTTCAAAGTGGGCAAGACACCGGTAGGCGTGATCGAGGTCGATGGTGGGTACCACGACCACCCCGTGCAGGCCGCGCGGGATGCCATGAAGAATGACATTCTGGCGAGCTGTGGCATTCCCATTCTACGACTGCGGACAGTGGAGAGTGCTATTGCGCGAAGGGTAGCCGAGTTTGTCGGGCAGTGGGCCAGCCCTGAATCGGGTGCATAGGCCGCAACGTGGCCGATGCTCTATAACATCGGCCACCGGCCCTCCCCCTTGGTTAGCCCTCGGTTGATCCTCCGCACGACGCAAGAACTGATCAAGGTCAAGCACGGTCTATCCGTCCGCAATAGCACCCTTGCCTGGCATGGTGGACATGGATGTAGCCGACCTTCGGGTCTGCAAACATCCGCGCAATGATTGCCTCGATCGCTGTGCCGGCTACCACGTCAGCGTCAACCATCATGCCGCTCTGCGCATAGGCTCGTAGCGACAACAGCCTAATCCGCATTGATTCCGGCACCTGGTCAACCGCGTCATAAGCCTGCATCGCACCTTCCCGGACGAAGATCGCGTGGGAAGCGCGGTAAGGCGTATTTGCCGGCTGGCAGACATGGTTGAGCAACAGCACGCTCTCGCCTATCTCGGCGTCCTTCAATTCGATACGGTCAGGGAAGCCGGGGTGGCTGTCGACTCGGTAGCGTATGACACCCAGCGCGGCCAAGTCCTGCTCCGCTAGATAGAACAATCCCTGAAAAGGTTCGGGGGAAAGGCCTGTTATACGAAAGGTCATGTGCGTCTCCTGTCGGCTGCCAACCCATCGAAACCCAACGGCTGCTGATTGCACTATCCGTTTCTTGCTCAGTCACTTCGCGGCCGGACGTCTGAGGCCAGAAGCTGCAGATCCCCCCGACGGCTAAGGCTCAGCCACGCGCTGTAGCCGCTGCCGCCAGGCTGCGCTGGCCTGCGTGAACCCTGGAGATATTTGGCGGGGCGCAGCCTGCGGCAGCGGCTACAGCGCTGGGGCTGGCCATCAGAAGCCGCCGGTCACTACAGGCCGCTAACCGGCCAAATTCAGACATCCGATCGACAACCTGCAATAGGCGCTGGTTTAGGGTCCCTGTACCCCGAAACATGGTCGGTTGATCTGGGGTGTGGCGCCGGCAACGAGACAAGACAGTTGCTAGACGCCGGCTTTGAACAAATGCCACCGTTGCCGCGCTCAGGCTTGATCCATGCCGGCCTGTCACTGCCCTTCTGCCGGCCTGGCCAATTTTCATTGCTGTGGCACCACATTCGGTGTGCCCTGATACCAGGTGCCCATCGTCAGAATGCCCGAAACCATTGCCGTAACTCGCTAAGGTGTCAGGGTTTGAGTGCCGTAGTCCTCAACGGGCTTATTCCCAAGCCGCCCGCGATGCGGTCAAGTTCGGTACCGGGCAACCGCGGCGCAGCAGGCGCGGCCTTTTCGATCGGCGGCCATCGCAGATCTGCCTTTATCGGATCACCACCCAGCCGCGCGAGCCGAGCCTTGCGTGGAAAGACAGATCTATCCAGGCAGGCTTCACGATCGGCAGAGGATGACAGCTGACGGCATCCGCCGCCGTTTGATACCGCGCGTGCTTCGCACACACGCTTGCTGCTTACATCGTTAATCTCAACGCAGTCCAGCGAGCCGAGCGCGCCTCCCAGTACTTGTGCAACTGAATCCGCGTGGGCCTGACAAGTGAAAATCGATGCCGACAATACCAGCGCCAGCTTCCAGTCCATGGGGTATCCCTCCTCCGCTAATACCCAGCATGATCCATGAGTGAGATTCCACTTTTATGACCACAGCCCGCGGACTACAACGGTCATTTTTTTCGGATAACGTCAACGACTGTCTAACTGCTCGCGTTGCGCGATGAATAGGTTTTTCACCGCTGGAGATTCGGACATGGTTTACCCATACCCAGGATGCTTTGGCAGGCACTAGCCACTGGGCAACCCCTGAAGGTGGCCTGGAGCAAGGCGAGACATTCCACGCTGCGGCGAAAGGCTCCCGGGCGACATTGGCTTGCTTGATTCCTTCGGGCTGTGCTTCTGCGTGCGTTACAACGTAGTACCGCTTCATGCGTAGTTCGCCTCACCTTATGGTCGTCCGCGCCCTGCCGCGATATGTTGAGGCTATGTGTGTGACAGGTATGCCAGCGTTCTGAAGCATGCGTTGGTCGCGGTCGAAGGGCGTGCATGGCGGCCATAATGCCTATCTTCTCCAAAAAGCTATAGTTGGTGTAGTTGGCACGGGAGGAATAATCAATGACTGCTTTTTATCTGAAATACTATTCATTCGTATTCGGGACCATTTGCTTCGCCGCTGTCATTCTTTCACTGACCTTGGGAGTGCCCTACGTCTATACCGCTATAGGTTTTGCTACATGGGCCTTCGTCGGCCATTTCATTACGATTGACGATGACCTACCCGGTGGTTGGGGTAATCCGGAAGGCAGCAGTCCATTCCCTTGGCTTGAACTTGCGGCTAAAGCTGGCGTGGTGTTTTGCCTTGTAGGGTTATTACTTCTATATCCTGCAATTCTGAGGTTCGGCACCTGAGGCCGGTTACGCCTCGGTGGGATTGATTCGATGAATAAGGCCCGCTAGACTCCCACCATCCTAGTGGGCAAGTTAGTACCTGTAGAGGTATTTATGGAATCACACAAGATTGATAACTTTGAGAGCTTGTATAATAAAAAATTTCCGAAATTCAGAACACTTGAAGGAACAGAACTGATCATCTTGCAAAACAGAATTTTTTCGTTATTCGCAGCCAAATTCAACATTCAGCTGCCGTTAGAGGCCAGCAAGACGCAAGCCATTAGCCAGTCAAGGTACGAAACCCTCGCATTGAGTGAGGGGTTTGATATCCGCGAGGGCTTGGGAAAATTCTCCGTTCAAGCCCCGACGAAAATATACTTAAACTGGTCAGCATTTGAGAAAATTGACCAGATCGCAACCGGTGATTTTGCGCATTGCTTTAGCGATATCTGGTATCCAGGCGCTGACGATATTGATTTATTTGACGACCCGCTCTCCTGGATGGTCTCGATTTACCATGATGGGACGACCGAGTTAAAGTACAACACAGCGATTCTGCCGCCCCTCGGTACTTACATAGGTGAGCCAGAAGTGGCCCTCCGCGCTTTCGTTAACTCCGTATCCTCACCCGGATCAGGTGAAGTTAGCGTGCGCCAAGTGGTAATGTGGTTGGCCTTGAATCTCACCGCCTCCCCTGGAAAGCTAAGCATGGAATGTCCAACCTATATCTGCAATACCGAAAACGTGATTGAAGCGCTGGGCTACTGGCCTAGTTTTCATGATGCTGAAGTCATTTCGTTTTCAGCCGCTCGTGCCGCGCCCGGCCAGGCAGGCAAAACCTCCGCTCGCCTTTGCGTTAACGTTTGTCAGTACAAAGAGGTCGGGGCCGGCACCGCGGAGTACGAGATGGTTTGCTGTAAAAGCGTGCTAATAGAGTTTCTGTTCATCGACCTGCAATTTCTTTCCCTTGAAGACTTCAACCACCAGAACGTCATTAATTCAATCACGTTCAGCCGATTGGAAAATGACTCAGTCGAAGCCGAGTTTGATTCCATCTTTGGGATAGGAGGCGTCATCCGCTGCACCAGCGTAGAAGTCAGTGACGTGACCATACTGCTCTGAACTCAGTTCACCCGCCACGGCTGCAGAGATGGCGGAGCAGGCTGAGGTTTGACTATACATAGCGACGAATTCGGATCGTCGCTAACCGCCCCGTGGCAACGGAGGATGCCAGTGAATATTTTTCATGTTGTCGCAGTTTTTCAACCGCAATGGGACACCCGTCCGCTCCGAGCCATCGCATTTTATGAGGAAACGTGTAGGCTGTTTAAGCACTCAACGGGGAGTTAAGGAGAACACGGTTGAATGACGTGAAACAGAGGGTGGAAAGCGTACTTTGCACGTTGGTGGGCCAACCTTTGGTTGGCGCTGCTCGGGCTGCGGACATGTTGACACTACAACTGGGCAAACTTCGCCAGCGCCAAACCCCGCTAGGGCGTAATGTCGAGACTGGTGAGTGGGCATTGCATATTCAATGCCCGTGGCGAATCGGCAATTCACAGGGTATTTACACTGGCCGCAGCGATTACTGGCAGCCACCAGAGGCCGCTGAAATACCCTCTGAATTTGAAAGCTGGAATCCAGAGCTAAGTAATCTCCGGGACGCGCGCATGAGCGCCTGGATCGCAAACAGGCAACCCTCGCCAGTAAAGGTGCAATCAGTTTCAAGTGATTGCTTCGCCGGCATGCGTTTGCATTTTGATGACGGATTTACCTTGGAAGTATTTCCCGACAGTTCCTCAGCTGAGGACTGGAGGCTGATTGCCTGGGAGGGTGACCAGCATTTCGTCGTCGTTGGCGGAAAACCTGAATGCTGATGGTTCCAACGCATTGCAAATCAGGTTTGATCTGGAATCGGGCAAGGGCACAGGCCACATGGTTACAAAGCAGTTCCGGCCAAGAGCAGCTGGCCCCAGCCGGTATCGGTAATCAAGGGCACTTCAGATCCATAGCCTGTGCAAGCACTTGGTTGTAACGCTCGGCAAATCGAGCCGCAGCAGGCTGAAGTCCAATGATTTCATCGCTGCACAGGACATCCGAAGTGCCCGGCATTGGCATCATAGATGCTCCGCGGAATAAACACTTCAACCTGCCAGGGTCATCGCCAAGGCCAGGAAATGTGGCCGCATAGCCCATTACTGCAAGAAATCGTGGGCGTGCTCTTCCGGCCTCCTGTCTGGCCAATATCTCAGGTTTTTTCACCAGCAAAGCTTTAAGGGCTGCCAAATCCTGCTCTTGAGGTGGACAGTCCTCGGAAGCGAATGAAGCCGTAAATGACGCAAGGGTCATTGCTAACAGAGTTGCCACACGCCCAAGCATACAACCCCCCTTCATTATAATGCGGGCATCTTACACGCCGATATCTGCCAAGGGCGACCGCTTCGCTCAAGCCCGACGCGTTCCCTCCGCCCGCCTCGTGAACGAACCCAGTTTTCGCGAAAACCCACGTTAGTCCTCATCTGACGGAGCATAAATGTCCACGACAAGAGGAATACCACGGTCACCAAGCATTCGCATTATGCGGGGCGAAACCCTGACTCTCTCGATGGATTTGCGCATGAACCATCCACAGAAGATGTCCATTTCAAATCGACTCGCCACCGAAGCCCAGGCATCCAAGCTAACGTCGATACTGCCCAACAGCCGTAAAATTTGACCATCAAAATCTGCGTTTTCAACCGGTTCAGCTTCGAGTATCCACCCGCCAGTTTTCTTGGTAACAACCGCACCGGATGACAGCGAATACTCATCCCCCTTGACCCATCCGTCTGTGTAAGAATGGCCAAACAAGCGGCTCAGCTCCTCCGGATCAAGATCGTCACCAAATATACGAAGTGCTGCAACGCCTCTGTCTAATGCGGGCATAGCTTCCAAGATCTCCCTATCTGCAGCCGCCCACCGATTTTAGCGCAGAAACGCTTCGGGAGACCGCCAATCTGCCACAGCATAAACGAAGAGTATTCCCTCAAAAAGCGCAGCCAAAATAATCGAAAACTCGGCCTATCACTGAGGACTGCAGCTCAGTACGCGAACCAGTTAGCGATTCCAAGGTCCGCCATGGGTTGTGGGGCAGCAGTAGCGTATCAAGGGTGCCTAACCGCGCCGGAGCCATAACTGCCATAGGTGGATTTTTTCCCACTAGGGTCACCTCCCCCCCCAAATAAATACGCTATACCCCTACAATGACCCTCTGACCCTAGTCGTCGAGCCCAGCACACCTACAAAAATGCAAGCGAAATAAAACATGAAGAAAATACGTTTTGCAATTGCGGGCCTAATCTTTGTTTCAACCTTCTCTAACGCGGAAATCATAGGGAGGGAGGCAAGAGAAATTGCGATGGCTGATGCAGCTGTTTTTTGGGCGATCGCAAGCGCCGCGAGTAAAAGCGGCAGAGCCGCGTGCTCTCATACTCCACTGGCATGCAGCGATGATCGAGGAGAGTTGGGACTAGCGCTGCTAGGCGAAAAAAATTCAAAGAAATCCAACCAGGCATTTATCGGTCTATTGAAATACAGATTAGATGCCTCACTCTCTGAGGACTATACGTGCTACGCCCTAAAAAAAGGAAGAAGGCTAATGCATCAACTGACCTCCGCAGAACCCGCAAAACTGCATTCTGACTGTAGCGCAATCGTAAAAAACTTAAGCACTGCCAACCGCGAGATCCTAGAAAACACTTCAATGGACTCCATCTGCTCAACCGAATCCAATATAGCCGGTTCATTAAAAAACTTAAAAACCCTGATCTCACAAAACAAAAAATGCCAACACCAAGACTTTTGAGGCCGATAGCCGATAGCTATCCTCTGCCGAGGATTGCTTTCGACTGTGAATTCAACCGGTGGACGGCCAGCCCCAGCACTGTAGCCGTAGCCGTAGCCGTAGCCGTAGCCGTCGGGATGGAATGCCAGGCAAGGCGAAAACAGGCGAAGAACGGTCGGAGTCGCGCACGAGCTTGTTTTCAACGCAGCATGGGCGAGCTGGAATGCATTTCGTACAGAGCCTAGCGATGCCTCCATACTCAAACCGTACATCGGCACCCACTGTTCAGCCGATGCCGGTCTTTCAAGTCTGCGGCAACCATCGTTCCACCGCAAAGGGGGCCAACTCCTGAGGTACTGATCCATCCAGAACCCACTGCGAAATCGCCTGCCCGAACAGTACCGCAAACTTAAACCCATGCCCGCTTAAACCCGCCGCAACCATCAACCCGGACACCCGGGGGTCGGCACCGACAATCGGGTTCCCGTCTGGGGTGTTGTCAAAGAACGAGACACGTCGACCCATCGCTCGTGCCCCGACTAAACGCTTCAAGCGTTTGGCTGCGCGGTCACGGTAGGCCAGCACGTTGTTGTCGCTCAGGCTGCGATCGAATGCATCCGGGTCAATGGGTAGGCTATCAGACGTGAGCAACGACCCGATGAAATAAGTCCCCGCTGCGTCTGGGCGCAGGTAGAATCCAGCTTCACGGTCGCAAAAGCCCGGCATCGGTGGCTCGGAGCCTGCTGACTCGACGACAGCCACGCATTGCCGCGAGGCATGGATCGGCAGCGGCGCCTTGCAGCCATAGGCCAGCGCCGCGGCCCACGGGCCAGCGGCGTTGACCACTCTGTTAGAGGCAATGAATCCGGTGTCGGTCTGCACGCCGATGACGCGCCCTGCCGAGCACACAATCCGCCGTGCTGCTCGATTTTCTTCGATCATCGCCCCCAGTGCACGAGCGCCCGCAGCAAAACTGCGGGCGGTGAGACCAGGGTCGCAGTAGCCCGCAAAAGGCTCGTAAACAGCGCCCGCCAGTCCGGCTACGTGTAAATCAGGCACCCGCAACTGCGCCTGTGTCGTCGAAAGCCATTCCAGGGAAGCACCAGCCGCCTGCAAGCGTTCAACGTTGCCCTTCACAGCTGCTTGCTCGTCTACGGGAATTGCAGTCAGAAACCCCGTGCACTGATAGCCACACTCACCGGGAAACTGTTGCTGCCACTTGCGGTACGCCTGCACGCCACTGGCCGCTAACTGGCTTAGGGCAGGGTCGGCATAGTATTCGCGCACTATCCCTGGCGAGGCCCCGGACGATCCGCTGGCAATCGCGCCTTTGTCCAGCAGCCTGACTGACAGGCCGGCACGCGCCAGGTGCCATGCCGCACTTGTACCGGTGGTCCCGGCTCCAATCACGATGACGTCGGCGTATTCATGCCTCACTGGTTTCATACCCCCGCACGACGCTGTCAGGCAGGCACGGGGCCAACGCCACCGCCGACAACGGCGCAAACCGATTGCGCGGGATTGTTTCCGCTCTCGGCCACGAAGCGGTGTAGAGCGCCTGGACCACCGGCAGGCCCTCATGCCCCAGTCGCTGCCACAGGTATTGCGCCAGCCGTGGCATGATGGGGGCTGCAAGGTAGGCCAGGCCTTTGAGCCACAAATAGGCGTGGGCAGGCTCCGCCAATTGCAGGTCCGAGCGTTGTATCCATTGGTGCAAGACTTTCCAGGCATCGCGCACCGACACGGCGTCCAGCCGGAATGCCAAACCTAGTGTTGTCACCGCTGCATCCAGGCTGGGGGACATCGCCGACTCGATGGTCTGGGGCTGATGGTAATCGAGGCTGGACAGCGCCAGGTCTATGCGATGGTCAAGGCTCCCTACCAGATCAACGTTGACCACCTCGACAAACTCTTCAATGGCGAAATTGGTTTCTTCGTTCTCCGGGCTTTCGCGGCTCAGGAAATAACGTACACCATCACTGGTGGCCGGGGTTCTGTCGACGATATCGGCGGCCCACACCACATGCAGACGGCTGGTGGAGAATTTGGCCCCTTGCAGGTTGTAGAAATAATTGGTCAGCACATAATCGAACGACTGGTGGTCTTGCAAGGCATCCATGACCGCAACACTACCAGCCAGCAAAAGAACCGCGTTATCAATGCCGAAGCTGACCAGAGTCGTCACATCACTGGTGCGCACCATCGCATGACCATACTGCGGCGCCTTCTCGTAAGAGCGATCAGCGCAGGTCAGCGCGTACTCCCATCCGGACTCGAACAACACACGGGGGTTGCCAAAGCGATCCGGGCTCCATGCGACGCCCCAGTCTCCCGGTGCTGTCAGCCGGATCAAGCCATTTTCCCGCTCCAGGAAACGTGCAATCACGTCAATGATCGACACGGACACACCCGATGCAGCCAAGCGTTGCAGCAACTGTTCAGCATCGGCCACCTTCAGGAACACGCTCTCCACGTCAACCCAGTGCAACGGGCTGTCGCCCATTCGGGGGTGCGGGTTGAGCATTGATTCGGGCCGAAATAGCGCGCCGCAAGCCTCACAAAAATATCCGCCTGCCCCGGCCCGGCAATACGGGCATTGCCCCAACAACCAGGCTCCCGCCATGTAACGCTGGGTCTCATTGCAATACAGCACGCGTTCAACGACAGTTTCAGTCACCCCCAACGCTATCAGTCGCTCTACCGTACACTGGGCATTACGGGCATGTTGCTGCGCGTAAGGGCCTTGAACCAACTCGAGGAAGTCGTCGACCTCAACATCCAACGCCCGCAAGTCATTGGCGATTTGCCCGTGGTAGTCGCGAACCACCTCTTCAGGCGAGCGTTGCTCTTGCAGGCCTTTCCACAGCACATAGGAATCGAAGCCATCCACCGCCGAGACGATATCGACGCTATGGCCCTGAGTGCGCAGGTAGCGGCCCAGCATGTCCATTCGTAGATAAGGTCCTGCGATGTGCCCCAGGTGCAGCCTTCCGTTGGGAGTGGGAGGTATGGGCATAAGGAAAAATTTTTGCGCGGTGATAGCAGTCATCTTTTCAATCCATCGAAAAAGCGGAATGTATTGGTTCGACCGAGGCCGTCTCATCGGGCCAGTGAGTCACAAGCACATCAAGGGCTTCGCGGGCGATGCCAGGCGCCAGGCGGAAACCCTTGCCGCTGCCAGCACCAGCAAACACCAGATTGCGTCCTGGCTCCAACCTCACCACAGGATCACCACTGGGGCTGTAGCTATCGCAGAACACCCTGCCGCCACGACACAATGGAACCAGGTCAGGCAGGTAGTGCCTCAGCGTTCGCAGGGCGACCTGCACATCGTGCTCGTTGATTTCCAGCGCGTGCTTGCGCGGCACAACGTCCCATTCATCACAGCGAAAACTGAACAGCCACTGGTTTCTGGCCGCCAGCGGCATCAGGTAGGCATCGGATTGCGGTAGGAACAACGCCGCTGCGTCCGTCGGCGGGACACCGTCGATGTGCAAGGCCACCACCTTCTTGACGCGCAACCCGTGGTCTATGGCAGTGCACTCAAATGGAGACTCACTGACCCACGGCCCTGACGCCACCAGGGTGCGCCGGCTGCGAACGGTAGTGGCGTCGCTCAAGGTCAGGAGCGTACCATTGCCAACCGCGTCGATTTTCTGCGCGCCCAAGCCTTCCATGCAGCGCACGTTGGCGTTGGTCAGGCTCAGGCTGATCAACAACCGCGCCACCAAGGCTGGCTCATAGCTTTCGGCGGTTCCCCCGAACAGCAGTTTTTCGGTAGCACCTACGGTGAGTGGCGCTCCTAGGCGTGCACCGATGTTGTACCCTGAAGCGTCGACAGGAAGCACCGTACCTTCAACCAACGTGCGCTGAATCTCGGGGATCAGACTGCCGTCCGCTAGCCAATACACCGGTGCCTGGGTGGTACGGACCCCGAGCCGATCCCGCAATGCGCGGTAGAGCTCTGCACTTTCCCCAGCCAATGTGCGCTCGTGTTCTGTTCTGCCAGTGGCCAGTAACACGCCTGCCGAATGAGAGGTCGCACCGTCGCCGATGCGGTAGCGGTCGATTAGCAAAATCCGCCAGTGGGGATAGCGTTGTACCGCGTGGTGCAAAGCCCATGCCCCCATGATGCCGCCGCCAACAATCACCAGATCGAAATCATCGCGCATGATCATGCCCACCACACCGAGAATACCTGGGCCTGCACCGTGCCATTGTTGCGCGCGAAATGCGCTCGCCACGGGGCGAAATATAGGCTTTCGCCCTCCTTCACCGCATGCCAGGCATTGTCGTAAAACACCTCCAGGTTACCGCAGCTCACAAACCAGATTTCGTTGACCGCGTGTTTATCCTCCTCGGTTCCACACCCAGGATCGATGGTGAAGCGCGATGACTGAATGGGCGCATTGGCCAGTTTGCCGGCAAAGCGATGCAAATACAGACGCACGCCTTGCAACGCCACAGGTTCTTCGGCCTCTCGAATCACCGGGGCGCGGCCGGTGGTGAGCAGTGTGGTCAGCTCCATGAAAGAACTCCTGGGTCTAGTTGGCTAAGGCTGGCAGACGATCAATATGTGCATCGTTGGCTTCTTCGAACACCTCGCTACGGCCCCATTGGACAAACGCCTCAGGCTTCTCAAGATCGTACAAGGCATGGCCGCTGACGCTGTTGATGATGTTCGCGCAGCGCCAGGGGATCAGCCCCAGGTTTGGATCAGCGATACCTTTCTGGCTGCGGGCAGCATTTTGCACGTAGATGGCCGAGCCCTCCGGGCCGTCCCACTCCACGGAATAGTCAGTGTTGAACACGTATTCGCCATTACGACGTGAGATACGCGGCTCGATCTCTTTGAGGCACTCCGGCATCTGGTAGGCGTACCCCGTGCAGAGCACTACTGTGTCCGCACTCAACAACTCGTGAGCCTGACTGTGTCCATGCAACATCGACAGGCTCCAGTGATGGTGATGCTGATTGATTTCGGTCAGCTCGCGGCCCGGTAGCAGGCGGATTGCGCAGGGATGGTGCAGCACATGTTTGAGCTCATACATCCGCCGATAAATCGACTGCAGTAGCGGCTGGGAGATGCCATCGCTGGCAAGCTTCTGCTCTATCAGCAGCGGCAGGCGCACTGCCTCGGGCTGTGCAAAGAAATGGTCGCTGTATTGGGGGGTATACAGTTCGTTGGTAAAAGGCGACTCATCCAGCGGCGAGAAATTCCACCGCCGCGAAACCCAGGTCACGCTGGCGGGCAGCGTAGTTGCGTCGGACAACAGGTGTTGAATGATTTCAGCTCCCGTCTGGCCGCCGCCGATTACCACCACGCGCTTGCCTTTCAAAGTGGGTTTGCGGGTCATGTACTGGGAGGAATGAAACAGGGTGTCGCCAATACGGCCACGCGCAAACGCGGGGATAAAGGGCTGCTGCCCGGTGCCCAACACCAGATTGCGCGTCGGCTGCACCCACGTATCGCCCTTGAGAACGAACAGGCCGTTTTCAAACTCGATCGAACGCACTTCTCTATTGAAATGCAGGTTCGGTAATTGGCTGCACGCCCAACGATAGTACTGATTGAATTCGCGACGCAGCACTTGGTCGAAGTTAGCGTTTATAAAACTCAGTAGTTGTTTTTTCTTCGCCAGATAAGAGAGAAACGACAGTGGGTTGGAAGGATCAACCAAACTGACCAGGTCCTTCAGGTAATGCACCTGCAAGGCCGCCTCCGGCACCATCATACCCGCGTGCCATTGAAACTCGCTGTTGCGCTCGAAGAACACCGACTTAATGCCGGGGTTGGGCTGGGCCAAGGCAGCGAGGCTCAAGTTGGCCGGACCAATGCCGATGCCCGCTATATCTACAGCAGCACTTGCTAAGTACTTACTCATGGCAACTATCTCTATTAATGACATTTTTTGGGCACGGTCGCGCGCCCCGCTATCAGTCACAAACGTGTGTTTGGCAATTTTTTATAGTTATACGCTTTCAGCAGGCTGCGTCGCCGGCGCTTTCAACACCAGCGCAGCCAGCAGCACGGACAGCAGTGACAAGCCAATCGCGACACTGACGGCGACGTGGATGGCATCATTCAAAGGGTGAATCGATGTGAGCAAGGCGCCGAAGATCGCTACGCCGAAGGCTGAGCCACTTTGCCTGCTGGCGTTCAGCGTGCCTGCCGCTACACCGGCCTTGGTCCGGTCAACCACACTCATGAGCACGGACGTGGCAGCCGGTGTAATCACCCCCGCGCCAAACCCCACTGCCGGGTAGCAAACGGCGATGCGCCAATAGGGCGCGTCGCTTGCCAAAGCGAACAAGCCGATAAATCCCAGCGCGTACAAAGTGAACCCCAAACACAGCACCGCACGAACACCGTACGCTCGAGTCAGACGGCCACAGGTGAAACTACCCAACGTGACCATTGCGGTCAGCGGCAAAAACGCAAGTCCTGTCTTCAAGGGCGACCAGCCACGATCCGATTGAAAATACAGGCTCAGTAGAAAAAACAGACCATAGAACACCAAGGCCGACATCAACGACAGGAACGCAGCACCCGAAAAGACTCTGTTGCGAAAAAAATACAATGGCAACATCGGGTCCCTATGCCGGCTTTCAGTCATCAGAAAGACGCACCAGGCGATACACGCTGCCCCGACCCCGGTGTACACCCAAACCGAATTCCACCCCCACCTGGCCCCTTCGATCAACACCGCCACCGAAGTTGCCAACGCGATCATCACAGTGAGTTGGCCGGTGAGGTCCAGGTGCCTATTGGGGGCGACTGGCTCTGAAGGCGCAATGCGCGTAGTAAGCCACACACCTATCAGCGCAATCGGTACGTTGACAAGAAAGATACTGCGCCAGCCCCACAGTTCGATCAGCACCCCGCCCACCAAGGGGCCAGCCGCCATGGCGATACCGCCACAGCCTGCCCACACACCGATTGCACCGGCGCGCTGATGAGCCTGTGGGTAGGCGTTATTGATCAACATCAATGAGCAAGGCACCAGCAGCGCGGCCCCCATCCCTTGTAATGCGCGGGCCCCCACTAACCCGGGCAGGTGGGCGGCAAGACCGCACAACGCTGAGGCCAGCGCAAACAGACCTAGGCCTATGGCGTAGATTTTTTTCGCTCCGAAGCGATCACCCAGTAAACCACCGGTGAGTAACAAACTGGCGAACGCCAGGGTATAGGCATTAATGACCCACTGCAGCCCGGCAATATCCGAGCCGAAGTTTTCGGACATGGAATTGAGTGCCACATTTACAATAGAAGTATCAAGAATGACAATTACGTAACTTAAGCTTGTCGCGATCAACACCTGCCGTTGGTAACGCGTGTTAAGCTCCATATTTCGTACTTCCCTTACTCAATGTCGATTCGACTATATCTCGCGTTTATAAAAAACACTTCGAGCCCTATCGAAATGTGGTTGCCTATGCCATCCTGAAAGCCAAAGCCTTCTCGCACAGCACGGAGCTAAAGAGAATGATCCAGCCTAAAATTTCATCCATGGCATACTTGATCGCAGAGCCAGTGCGCGCGGTCATCCTGATCACCCTATCCGATGGCAGCTCACTGTCTGCCAGTGCCTTGGCCGATGCGGCCGGTGTGACCCCGCAAACGGCCAGCTCACACCTGGCAAAACTGCTCGACGGCGGCTTGCTCACTGTCGACACCAAGGGACGTAACCGCTTTTATCAATTGGCCGGTCCCGATGTTTCTCATGTACTGGAGAGCCTGGCCGCCATCTCTCCGCAAACCAGCACCTGGAGTAGCCTGCCTAACCGTGCGGCTCACGATCTGCGTTTCGCCCGCTGCTGTTATGACCACCTTGCCGGCCAGGTCGGCGTGGCCGTGACCCTGGGAATGTTGGGGCGCGGTTTTATCCTGGAACTGAATGATCGTGAATACGTGCTGACCAGACGCGGGATCGAATGGTTGCGGCTGTTGAGCCCGGAAAGCGGAGAACCGTGCTTCCAGGAGTACGACCAAACCCGGCGCTGCCTGGACTGGACCGAACGTCAACACCACATCGCCGGCCCGCTCGGCACCCATTTGCTGGAAACCTTTTGCCAGCAGGGTTGGCTGCGCCGCTCTGCGGGCACGCGCGCTGTAAACGTTACAGGCGCTGGTTGGCGTGCCTTCGAGGCGCATCTGGGCATCGGTCATTTGCGCCATCTTGATTCCCCCGTGCGGCAGACGGCACCCGCCTGAGCAACGTTCATATCGGCTCCTGCTGTGAATCGAACAGCCCTTCGATCTCTGCAATTCTGTGTTCTTGAGCCACACCACTCTGCTGCCAGGCCGATAGTGAGTTGACCCGCTCATACCAGGCTGCCAAGTGGGGATACTCCAGAAATGGCGCCTTGGTACGTGGGATGTGGCTAAAGGGAGCTGCCAGGTCGATGTCCGCCAACGTCAACGCATCGCCGACCACAAACCGTCGCGTACTCAGGTGCTCGTCGAGCACCGACGAATAACGATGAATCGCCTGCAAGGCTTCGGCTACCAGTATTTGATTCTCGGGATGGCCCTTGAAGCGGCCCATAAAGCGTTGCTCGATCAGCACGGTAGGCCCACGCCGAAAGTGTTCGGCAGCCCAAAACATCCATTTGAGTGTTTCGTATCTCGCCAAGCCGGTTGGCAGCAGAGAAGAGCCCGCCCGCTCAGCCAGGTAGATCATGATCGCGGAGGCCTCAAACAGCACCACATCACCGTCCACCAACGTGGGGATCGTGCCGTTCGGGTTCAGAGCCAGGTACTCCGGCATGCGGTTCTGGCCGTTGAAGAGGTCGAGAAACACGAACTCAATGTCCAGTCCCAGGTACGCAGCAGTGGTCAGCACACGCCGGGTATTGCTCGAACCCCTGTCGCCGTAAACTTTCATATCGCTACCTGCATTGGGTATTCGCCCTCTGATGAAGTTTGCCCATTGAGCATCATCACGACCTCGCTGGCCTGGCGGACCGATTGATAAACCGAGTTGACCATAGGCGCAGCCAGGTACGAGCACACGCCCAATAACCAGATGTTCTCCGGCCTCGCAGCGCCAGGCAGGCTGACCTGCAGTTGCGCTGACACGTGTGGTGGGGTGCACGGTGCAGTGGGCGCTACTTGCAATTCAAGACCGTCTGGCGTGGCGTGGAAGCACTGTTTGTGGTAACCGGTGGCGCACACGACGGCGTCCACCGCGTCGACATTCCCGTGGCTGTCGTGGAGTTGCCATGCACCGTGCCACTCAAGCTTGGTCGGCAGGTTCAGTGCTAACTGCAGTCGCCCTTCATCGATCAGCCGCAACAGGGAGGTGGCGGTTTGCAACGGCATCGCGAACAGATAGCGGCCCACCGATTCCCAACAATTCTTCAATGCCGCCACCCGCACCGTTGGCGGAGCAGCGCGCAGTTTTACATCCGCGAGGTCCATGCACTGCACCAGCAGATTTTGCCAATCTGTCACGCCACGGCTGGCCAAGGCGACTTCCCCACGCAAACGCTGGGCAGGCTCCATGCCACGATCAATCTGCTCACGCAGTGATCGACCATTGATAGCCTTCGCCGAGCGCGCAACGATCCGCAGTAAATGCCAGTACAACCTGGGACTCTCCAGGTCCAAATCCGCAAATCGAGTCTTATCCAAGGTGACCGCGCAATCCCGGGGGGTGGCGGTACGCACCCCTGGCAGGCGACCGGACGGCGAAGCCATCAATACCGTATGCCCTGCACCGCATAGCAGCAACACACTATCGATGGCCGATAAGCGGCTACCCAGTACCAAGACCCGTGAAGGTTTCGTCAGGCTCTTCATCCAGGACCGGGTTGGGTATGGCGTCGAGAAAATGCCTGGGGCTCCCACGTGGGGGCTGACCAAGGCCGGCACAAAGGGCGCCGCACTGCCGGTGCATACCAACACGGCACAGGATGAGAGACAGGTAGCATCATCCAGCACCAACACATATTCGCCCGGATCCGCCAGCTTGATATGGCGCACAGTTGAGCGCACCACGTGATGTTGGATACCCCGGATTTCGGCAAGATCCCGGTACTCGGCGTATCGTTGCGTGAGGTAGCCCGCAACCCAGGCACGGGGAACAAAAGCGTCTGCACTGACCTTGATTCCTTGTGCCTGAAGATAATGCTGGAAGTCATGCATGTCATCGTCCAGCACCGACATGGTCTGCACCGAGGTGTTGCACAACAGCCCATCCTGGGAGGCGGTGAAGGCGATTGAGTCACCCATCCCTTTGGGATCAATGATGTCGATGCGACTAGCCGCAGTGGTACGCACCAGCTTGATAAATGCCGCAATTGCGGTGGCTGACCCACCGATAATTGTAACCGTCTTACGCAGGCTCACAGCGACCGCGCCCTGGCCAGGATCGGCGCCAGCAACCGCACGCCATACCAGCCCCAGTAAACGCGGTGGTAGGTGATCAGGCCGTTATCAATTTCGAGCATTTCCATCAAGTCGACCTGTTCGCCCGTTGGCGTTTTGCGCGGGTATTCCCACGTCAGGTTGCGACCGTTGATAAACACCTTGTCAGTGCGATACCACTCAGCGAGATCACCAGGAAACTTACGCTTGCTGTCTTCCATAAACTGCTGGATGGCTTCACGCCCCACCAGTACCCCGCTGCCATGGTCGGGGTAGATCGCCAGCACCAGGGGTGTCTCAAAGACGGCTTGAGATGAATACAGTGCTGCAGTGGCGGCTAGGTCGCCTGCACAGACAGTGGCGTGCCAAGCCTCATAAATACTCAAGAGGCCAGAATCTATAGATGAAGTCATGGCTTTTCCTCGGGTAACAGCACCGCGCCAAAAGAGAGCAAGACAATAATGGATCCCGCATCTGTTTTACTTCGACCCAGCCCGAAGTGTCCGTCAGGCGGCGGTACCCGCGGCGTAGTACTGAAGCCGGTGAAACCTCAACGCGCTACCGGAAGGTTTGGCAGGTGCTCCCCAACGACAGGTAATATCGAGGACAAAGAGTCCCCTGGCCAGGCTGCTTTGCGCGAACTGGCAGAGGCGCCCGGTATCCGAAACGCTATGGTTGAGACAGATCTGGGATGTTGGAAAGCTGACCATCTAGAGCAGATATGCTCGTTTCATCTTTGCCGCTCAGGGCAAGCCCTGCCCGAGCACTGGACCCACCAGACACTGGACGACCACGGCCACGTGTTCGAGTTTTTCTGGGCTTCGCTCGTAGATATCCCCTACCATCGAGTGCCATCCGGTGTTCCAACGAGCACTGACGTTTTTGTGCAACACGTTTAAAGAGTCGCGGCGCTGGGTTAGCGAGCGCCGAGCGGGTCACTGACTGTGCGCTTTGGGTTGGGGGCGGCTGGCTATCACAGGCCACTTTCGGCCAGAAGCTGCAGATCCCCCCGACGGCTAAGGCTCAGCCACGCGCTGTAGCCGCTGCCGCCAGGCTGCGCTGGCCTGCGTGAACCCTGGAGATATTTGGCCGGGCCTAAGGCCAGCGCAGCCTGCGGCAGCGGCTACAGCGCTGGGGCTGGCCATCAGAAGCCGCCGGTCACTACAGTCCGCTTTCGGCCAAATTCAGACATCCGATCGACAACCTGCAATCGAATCTGGTTTAGGGTTCCTGTACCCCAAAGCATGGACGAATTGAGGTTTAACGGTGCCCTCTTGGAACGCCTTTTATCAGCAAACCGCCACACGCGGCCCCTCCGCACTGCTAGCCAAAGCGCTGGACCTAGCGCCTGAATGGACAAGCGCTCCGTGGGCCGTTGATCTGGGCTGTGGTGCGGGCAATGAGACAAGACAGTTGCTAGACGCGAGCTGGCACGTATTGGCTATCGATAAAGAGCCTGGAGCCATTGCGCTAACTACGGCGACGTGCCCAGCGGAAAAGCACGGAAAATTAACTACTGCGCTCGCCAGCTTTGAACAAATGCCACCGTTGCCGCGCTCAGGCTTGATCCATGCCGGCCTGTCGCTGCCCTTCTGCCGGCCTGGCCATTTTGCATTGCTGTGGGACCACATTCGGTGTGCCCTGATACCAGGTGGCGTGTTTGTCGGTCATTTTTTCGGAGTCCGACATGGATGGTCCGCGCTAGAAAACCTCACTCTGCACACCGAGCAGGATATTCGCCGGCTCTGCGGCGGCATGGAGATCGCGCTGCTACGGGAAACTGAAACGTTGATTGAAAGAGGCGACGGCCCACTCAACTGGCACCGCTTCGACCTCATCGTCAGAAAGCCCGAAACCATTACCGTAACTTGCTGAGGTGTCAGGGTTTGAGCGCCGTCGTCCTCAACGGGCTTATTCCCAAGCCGCCCGCGAAGCGATCAAGTTCGGTACCGGGCAAGCGCGGCGCAGCAGGCGCGGCCTGTTCGATCGGCGGCCAGCGCAGATCTGCCTTTATCGGATCACCCCCCAAGCCGCGCGAGCCGAGCCTTGCGTGGAAAGACAGATCTATCCCGGCAGGTTTCACGATCAGCAGAGGATGACAGCTGACGGCATCCCCCGCCGTTTGATACCGCGCGTGCTTCGCACACACGCTTGCTACTTACATCGTTAATCTCAACGCAATCCAGCGAGCCGAGCGCGCCTCCCAGTACTTGTGCAACTGAATCCGCGTGGGCCTGACAAGTGAAAATCGTTGCAGACAATACCAGCGCCAGCTTCCAATCCATGGGGTATCCCTCCTCCGCTAATACCCAGCATGATCCACGAGTGAGATTCCACTTTTATGACCACAGCCTGCGGACTACAACGGTCATTTTTTTCGGATAACGTCATCAGCTGGCTAGCTGCTCGCATTGCGCGATAAATAGCTTTTTCACCGACTGGAGATTCGGAAATTGACATGGAAGTGCTTGGCTTTCTGGATAGCTTTGCTGGGGTGGGTAACGGCAAATGCTGATGCTGTCCGCGAACCGGCGTTGATAAACGCGGCGCGGGCAGCCTGCAAAACCTTGAGCACCTTGACCGGGCCATCGCTTTTTCGCTCGAACGCTTATTTCTCCGGGCCGGGCGGGATCATTGCGGTAGTGATCCAGGGCACGAAACCGGCCCCCTCCATGAAGGGCCAAGTGGGCGCTGAGTTGTGCTTGTATTTTCCGCAACGAAGACAGGCCCAGATTACTGAATGGGATGAGTTAGCCAAGCTTGGCAGCAAACCACCAATTAGCAGGCCCGCAGACTTTTAGGCGTTTTGCCAGTTGGAACACCCGGTTGAGCCAATTTGCTCATCAGCAAAAGAGCCGTGGATATCATCTGGGTTATCCAGCATTTACGGTCCGCGGTTGTAGAAGGAGAAACCACGTATGCGCGAACGCAAGGCAGCGCGATTGCTCGTTATCAGCCCGTCTCGAAAAGTGCTCCTTTTCAGGTTTACCCATACCCAGGATGCTTTGGCAGGCACTTGCCACTGGGCAACCCCTGGAGGTGGCCTGGAGCAAGGCGAGACATTCCACGCTGCGGCGATGCGCGAGTTGCGTGAGGAAACCGGTCTGCAAGCTTCAGTAACGGGGGAAGCAGTGGCGCACCGGCGTGTCTCGCTGCTTCTACCCAGTGGCGAGACGGTGCTGGCCGTGGAGCAATATTTTGTCGTGCATGCCGGGGACCAGCCCCTATCCCGTTCGGAGTGGTCACCCCATGAGCGCCAGGTCATGACAGACCATTATTGGTGGTCCATTGAAGAATTGAGGTCCACCAATGAGCGGGTATTTCCGGAAGGGCTTGTAGACATCCTCGTGCGCGCGGGCATCTGACGAGGCTGGCCTGCCGGTCAGGAGCGACTACACCCGCACGTTGAGCTGCATCAGCGTGATGTTCTTGAACACGTCATCCTCTACCAGTTCGGAAAGGCTCCCGGGAGACATTTTGAACGACACGAACGCCATGCTATCCACGGAAACCCGCTGCAACGCGCTAATCAAAAGGCTTGCCGCAAAACCGTGAGTCACGAAGACGTTGCATTCAACCTCGGCGTTCAAATCCCGGACGAAGTCGGACAGGCGCTGCGCCAGCTGCCGTCGGGTTTCCGCACCCGGGCAGATAGCATGGTCCATGCGGCCACACGGCGTTGCAGCCGAAGCTTGCATGACCGTATTGTGCAGCGCCTGGTCCATGCCTTCATGCTCGCCAAATGACATCTCTCGCAGCCGCTGGTCGTAGTTCACTTCAAGCCCCATGGCCTCGCCGAGGACTGCTGCGGTTTCTCGGCACCGCAGCAAGTCTGACGAGTAGATTGCCACGCTCTGCGCCAGGTGCGCGGAGGCGAAAAAACTTCCCAACGCATAGGCTTGCTTGATTCCTTTCGGGGTCAGACTTGAATCAAACCAGCCCCCGACGACTTGATCGAGATGATGCTGTGCTTCTCCGTGCGTTACAACGTAGTACCGTTTCATGCGTTCGCCTCACCTTATGGTCGTCCGCTCCCTGTCGCGATATCTTGAGGGTATGTGCGTGACAGGCATGTGAACCCTTACCTTGCTCGACAGATACCAAGCCTCTGAATAAGCGCTTCCGGCCAGAAGCGGCTGTTCGAGATCAGCAGCGCCAGCCACTGCAAGATGGCTACAATTCCCGCTCTTGGCCTGATGAGGTGGAACTCATGGATTTGTATGTGGTGCGGCATGGAGAAACCTGGGCGAATGCCGAACAACGTTACCTGGGTTCGCTCGATCCTTCGCTTACAGCACGAGGACGTGAACAAGCCAGGGCGCTGGCCGCGAATATGCCCCCTGAGCTGGACGCACTTATCGTGTCCCCACGTTTACGGGCGATAGAAACCGCCAGTATCCTGAACGAGAGACTTGTTCTCCCGGTGCAGATAACGGACTGCTTTCGAGAGCGTGATGTTGGGGTTTTCGAGGGGTTGACTCAGGCAGAAGCGAAGGCGCGATATCCGCAGCTTTGGTCGCGAAATATAACGCGCCAATGGGGGCTTGCCCCGACCGGCGGGGAGTCGATCGTTGACGTTGTGCAACGGGTCAGAGACGGGTTGATCGATTTGGAGTCGAGATACGTATCGAAGCGTATTCTTCTCGTTGCGCATGGCTTCGTCGCAAAGACAATCCGTGCACTGGCCAGAAGCGACTTTTCAGACTTCTACAGCTGGCAGCTCTCCAACGGCAGTATGCTCGTTTTGGAAAACTTCGAACTCCCGAGAGTCGATCTGGAGACGTTACAGGCCTCGCTCCCACCTGGATAATTGTGCAGTCGTGCTCTCGTCCTCAGCTTCGCTCGAAGACCTCCCCTACACCGAATGCCATTCGGTGTTCCAGCGAGCACTGGAGTTGTTGCGCAAAAGACTCAAAGAGCTCTGGCGCTGAGTTAGCGAGTGACACCGAGTCGATCGAGGGCTGTCCGCGTTGGAGCGGGAATGGCTGGTTACCAGAGACGGCTCTCGTCCAGAAGCGGACAAACAACAAAACCCTCTCAAACGAGGCGCTCGTACGTCAGGTAATCATGCGCACCGAGCCCGGTACATAAAAATCCCGCTTTCTCATACAGTCTCTTCGCAGGGTTATCCGCTCGCACACTCAGCCGCAGTTGCCGGAATCCATGCTGTGTCGCGTCCGTCACAAAAGCTTCCAAGAGGGCCATTCCAACGCCGCAACGTCGATACTCAGGCCCGACATGAACAGTGCAAATTTCCGCGTGAGAGTGCTCAGGCACCCAGAGTGAGTAACCCGCGAATTGATCGTCCATGAGCGCGACTGTCAGACGGTCGAAATTCTCTACCCACCGCGTCAGGTGTCGTTCCAGTTGGGTGCGCCAAGCGGATTCATGCTTGGGCTCCCAGCAGCGTATGTAGCTCTCCTCGCCTCGATAGACGGCCGGAAGATCGGTGATACGTGCTTGTCGAAGTTGAAGTGCCATTCCATTAGCCTTTTTATTGAGCCTGCAGACAGGGTATGGTCTACGAGCTGTATAGCAAAGTCCGACAAATAATCGTAGCCATCACCGGGGCAGCCGCTTTCGGCCACAGGCGGTCTCTCGCGGATTGAGTCTGGGGCAATTACACTGGTTTTTTTGACCACATGGAGAAACAAATGCCCAAGGCATACCAAGGAAGCTGCCTGTGCGCAGAGGTCGGTTATGAGTTGCTCGTCCCTCCAAAAGCAGTAAGCCATTGTCATTGCAGCCAGTGCCGCAAAGCTCACGGAGCAGCGTTTGCATCATATGGCAGCGTTCAGCGTAGCGCGCTACGAATTCTTCGCGGCGCCAACAACCTCAAGACCTATGCATCCTCACAAACGGTGTTGCGCGAGTTCTGTGCAGAGTGCGGTTCAACCCTGTTCTGGTCACGTTGTAAGGGTGAATTTTCCGACTGGATTTCGGTAGCGCTAGGCACGCTTGATACGCCACTCCTGCCCCACAACCAAAAGCACGTCCCCAAAAACTTCTGCAACACAGCCAAAAATCTCTCCACTAGTAAAATTCCGCCACTTTCAAAATCCCCTTTGACGATTAAGCAAACTTCGAATCCGGAAGCCCGACAGCGCAGCAGCAACACTTCCAATAATCGAAACCACTAGAAAGAAATTAAAACCCAATTCAACTTTTCTCCAAGCAGTATCCAGAGAGCATATAAACCTAGGCGACGCGGGCTTGTAGTATTGCCCAGCGGTGTTTAGGATTTGAACAGCCGCCCCCCTTTGCATCCAAACAGATATATGATCGCCTTCTGCAACGTTGGAATCCAACAACCTATTCTCGAAGCATGCCCCTTTCAAAGGGATACGATCAAGACCCGAGTGCGAGACCAGATAAATTTGCCACAACTGCTTATTTCTCTCCGACTGGGTAAAAGACGCCTGCCCAGATACGATAACAAGATCATTAAACGCGATGCGCTGCCAGCCAAAATAAGCTACTGCACTTAAGGAAAACACTACAAGCCCAATTGACGCCCCGAAGAGCGTGAAAATCTTTTGGTATTTATCCACCTTTACAAACACCACTTTCCACCACAACTTAGGATCTCTGACCAAATCCTCGAGCGCAATCATACCCCCCTCCGGCCACCGAGCGTAATTACCGCTCCCAGCGAGCCACTCCCCCTTATAGACAAGCGATCATTTATCAAGCGAATTTTCATTTTATAAATCAACCCCCGTTTCCCGTCCTCGATGGCGCGTGATGACACACCCACCACTTCACCTTGTACAACCCCGCATTTGATGCGGGGTTAACGTTTCCAGCTTGACCGCATCCAAACCTAATTTAGCCCAAACGACTCTGCCTGCACGCCAACTTATAAAAGAACAACGTTATACTGCCTGAAAAAAAGACCCCACCACCATATAGCCAAGCCCCGATAACCTTGCTTCTCGCCAGACGAGCTTGCGACATTTCTCGAGTAACAACTTGCTGCCCACCAACCTCCAATACCACTAATTTATTCTCCACGACCAGCGGAAAATATTTCTGCGCATACCAGTAGACAATTACATCCCGTCCAAGCAACTCCGAAATCTTTCGACGCGGCAGGCAGTCCGAAGCACCGGCAAACATGTCCGAACAGGTAAATCTTATTTTCTCTTGTCCGCCCCCCTCTATGCTGACATATGAGTTACGTCCAACTTTCTTGATTGAGAACATCCCCGAAAAAGCGTGCAAGTCAGGAGGAATGTGCGCAAGCCAAAGATAGAGAACGACTAAAAAAGCAAAAATAGAAATACTGACCACTGGGAAAAACGCCATAATTTTGTCAGTTCTATTTCGACCAACCATACGACTGAATCCATTCATGCTCCGCTCCCAGTCCGGTCCCAACGAAGTAGGATCGAGTAACTAGTAAGCATAGCTGGTGACCGACGACCCGCCTCAAACAGCCCCTTCCGAAACATTTGGCCATAGGCCTCGTCGGTGCCACTCGTTAGCCACGGGGGTACCGACTGCTTTGGATTGTGGATTCAGCCGGTGGACGCAACGGTTTTGATCGTTCCATATAGCTCCTCGGAGCGAATCATCCCATGAAGCAATCCATGATTCGTAAACCAGCTCCCGGCTCATTACAATCTCGGCATACCGACCAAGCCAAAGGTGCAACGTGGAATTCGAACGAGACAGATTCAACGGCATCATCGTCGACGCCGCTTCGCTGCCGGACAACCCGCAAACCTTGTGGAGTGCGGTCGAGGAGTTGGTTGCCATTGTCGAGCACGAGGGCCTGAACCTGGCCTGGGTCACCCTGCCGATCAGCAATGCCCAAGCGATTCCTGCCTTTACCGCCGTCGGTTTCTCCTTCCATAGCTGCCTGGCCGATCAGTTGACCCTGGTGCGCCGCCACGTTGATCAGGCATTCGTGCCCTTTATACCCACGCATACCCTAGGCGCCGGGGCTATCGTCATTAACAATGCCGGGGAGCTACTGGTTATAAGGGAACGAGGTACTACCGGGTTCAAGCTACCGGGGGGGCATGTAGACGATGCCGAACGAATTCAGGACGCGATCGTGCGCGAAGTGATGGAGGAGACGGGGATTGAAACGAGGTTCGACTCTATCGTGGCCTTTACCACCAAACACCCCTACCAATTTGGCAAATCGAACATTCACTTTATTTGCCGAATGACACCCTTGACCCAGCATATCGCCATCCAGGACACCGACGAGATCGAAGAAGCGAAATGGGTAGCGCTACCGGCTTACCTGGAAGATTCCGGCAATAGCCTGTCCAACCGGCAGCTGGTCAGGGACGTGGCGTTCAGCCAAGGGCTGGTCTGCAGCGAGTATTCTTCAAACACCGGGGTTCACAAAAAACAGGAAATCTTCACGGCGGCGGGCTGAGCGATCCCAACAGCTGTTTTTCGACATGCGTCCAAGCACCACAGCGTGATCGCATGGGTGCCGTCTCTGCGTAGGCCTCAGGCCGAACTCACATACTCGGCAGCGAAGGTGTGCCACGGTCGATCGACCGCTTCCGGCCAGAAGCGATCATCCGCGTCTCCCAAAGCGATCACCGCCAATAGACCCTGGAATCAAGGGTGCTCAACCCATAGCCGGCGCGGGCGCCGAGCTTTTCAGAGCTTGAGAAGGAACACCCACGCCCACAAAACCGGCTCATGCGACGTTCAAAACAGGTCCCCTCGTTTTCCATGGCCTAAACACCAGAAAGCTCGCAACCGACGCCACGCAGGCGCTTGCAAAGCTGTACAGCAGCACCCAGGTGAAGCCAATATTCAGCAACGCTTGGAACGTGGCGACTGGTAAATCCTGTTTGCCGGCCGCCACCGCCTGGGCCACGGCCTGCACGACTGAATCCCCCTCCAACTCGGGCAGTACCTGGCGTAGCCCGGCGCTAATACCTTGCACCAAAATCCAGCCCATGACCGCAATGTTGATGGCCAGCGAAGTCATCCGGGTGGTCATGTCCATGCCCGAAGCCATACCGGCACGAATCGCTGGTACAGCGCTTGTGCTGGTATTCGTCACCGGGGTATTCGTCAGGCCCAACCCTGTCCCGGCCAGCAAGCAGCCAACGGTCATGCCGGGTACCAACAGCCCCGCATGGCCAATGGATGCACACATCAGCAACATGCCCGCCCCAATCACCAATAGCCCTGCCGGGATCATTACACCTGGATGCAGTTTCAGCGCCAGCCGCTCACCCAGGGGCGGGACAAAAAGCGTCGGCAATGTGTATGCCAAGAGCAGCAGCCCCGCTTCGCCTTTGCCCAGCCCCATGCCCGCCTGCACATAGATAGGCAAATAGATCATCAGCGGCCAATAGCTGAAGTTCATTCCTGCCGAGCCAAGCAACGCCCCGGAAAAATCCCGGATACGGAACACCGAGAAATCCATCATCGGCTGACGGTTGTACTTTTGCGAAACCACGAACGCTATGAATCCAAGCAGAGTCAACGACATGATCACACCGACTTCCACGGTCGATAGGTCAGATTGCGAGCCTTGAGTAATGACGTAGGTCAAACCGAACACCGAAGACGCCAATAACACTATGCCCAGGCCATCCAGTTTGCCGCCCTGCACCTCCCGCGACGCCTTTACGCCGGTACCTGCGAGCAGGCACGCGCCTACAGCCAGCGGCACGTGGATCAAGAACACCCACTGCCAGTTGGCGAGCTCAAGGATGACCGTGCCGATGATTGGCCCCAGCCCCAGCCCGGCGCCAAAAACGATCCCCCACATCGCAAAAGCCTTGCTGCGTTCACGAGCCTGGCTGAACTGCCCGGAGAGAATTGCAATCTGACACACCAACATGGCGCCGCCACTCGCGCCCTGTACAGCCCTGGCGATGATCAGTGTGGTTGTATTGCCAGCCAAGCCGCAGGCCAAAGACGCCACGCCGAACGTCGCGACACTGATTATGAACAAGACTTTGCGCCCGTACCGATCCACCAGCGTGCCCACCGCCATGAGCACCGTCGTGCAGGCGAGCGTGTAGGCATTCATGATCCATTGCAGATCACTGAAATGGCTCTTGAGCAACGCCTGAAGCGTGGGCAATATCACCGGGATACTTGAGATTTCCAAACCAAACATCATTGCCGCCACACAAACCGCGGCCAGCGCTTTTACCGAGTCTCTCATGCTGCACCTTCCATAGCCCGAATGAATGCAGCGATGATCAAGGACTCGAGGGTGGCTGGAAATCGGCACGAAGGCCAGGTATTGTCAATTTCATGCCAAAACATCCTCCCGACGTAACTCCGTTCAACAACCGACTCGTCGTGGTCGCGTACGACCAGCTCTGTACCTTCGAGTTCGGCACCGCGGTAGAAGCCTTCGGTCGTGACGACCCACACCTCAACGCTCCCCTCTACGATGTGCGCGTCGCGGCGGCCGAGCCCGGCCCGCTAAGGGCTTTCGGTGGCGTGCAGATCTGCGTGGAAGGTGGGCTCGAACTGCTGGAACAGGCGGGCACCATTGTGATTCCGGGCTGGCGCGACCTGGCAGAAAACGTGCCCACCGCGCTGCTCGAAGCGCTCAAGGTGGCCGGCAAAAGAGGATGCCGCATCATTACCATCTGCGCCGGCAGCTTTGTGCTGGCGGCAACCGGCTTGCTGGCCGGTAGACGCGCCACCACCCATTGGCACCATCACCAGGCGTTCGCGCAGGCTTATCCGGACATTCAAGTCGAGGCCTCGGTGCTGTACGTGGACGAAGGCGATATCCTCACTTCGGCCGGCTGCGCGTCCGGACTTGACGCTTGCCTGCACCTGATACGTCGCGATTTTGGTCCTGAGGCGGCCAATCGGGCGGCACGCCGCATGGTCACGCCTCCCCATAGGCTGGGCTGCCAAGCGCAGTATATCGAACAACCCGTCACCGTCAGACCCGGCAGCAGCCTGGCACCGCTGCTGGACAGGCTGCGGCTCAGCCCGGACAGCGAAATAGATATCGAGCACATGGCGCGTACCGCCCACATGAGTCGCCGGACATTCCTGCGCCGATTCCATGATGCCACGGGCACCACGCCCGCCAACTGGTTGCTGGGGGTAAGGCTGGAACGCGCCAAGGCATTGCTGGAGACCAGCACACTGTCCATGCCCAGGATTGCCGAACAATGCGGATTCGGCACTGCAGCCACGATGCGGCATCACTTTCGCAAAAGCCTGAACAGCAGCCCCAGCTGTTATCGCAAGCAATTCGGGCGGGCCGAATCAGCCGTTTGAACGCTATTGCACAATGGCTAACCAGCATGTTGTTAGTCACTGCCGCCAGGCAGCCCTGACCGGGTTGACCCCTGGAGGGATTCAGCGAGGTCAGCCATAGCAGCCATGAGCGCGGGTAGTGTGAAGGATGGCTGTCCGCAGTCAAGAGCGCTCTGTCATGACTGGCCGCTTTCGGCCAGAAGCTGCCCTCCATCTGGACGGCTAAGGCTCGGCCATGCGCTGTAGCCGCTGCCGCCAGGCTGCGCTGGCCGCTGGGTACGCTGGAGATCTCCAGTGTGGGTGATGGTCAGCGCAGCCTGCGGCAGCGGCTACAGTGCTGGGGCTGGCCGTCAGCAATGGGTCGATTGCTGCCATTCGCGGCTGCTCTCGCCCTCACGCGAGGACCTGCAAGCCAATGGCTAGTCGACAACATCCACATCCCCCTGCTCGAAGGTACGATAAGTCACACGCACGAGATGGGGTACAGGAAAACGGATGAGCTACGACATCATCATCTTAAAGCCGATGGGGTCTGGCACTGATGATTTGGCAAACGTCAATGACGTGCTGGAAATCGGGGATGAAGCATCGGTCCTCAGGTCTCTGGCGCAGGTGTTGCCGGGGTGTGTTCAAGGAGTATTCGCCAGGGATGAGTCGTTCACAGTTGAAGGAAGCCTTTCAGGAAAGCCGGTGACGTCCATCCATTTATCACTCCGGTTCGGAACGTGTTGGTCCGACTCATCCCTCAACGTCTTTCTGGCGCTTCTGTCAGAACTTTGCGACTCCCTTCAGACGCACGCAGACAACAAACTGATCACTGCGCCAGCGATTAGGCGCTGATTCACACGAATGCATACCCGTCTGACCCACCGAGACCTGATATGGCTAGCCGATACATCTTTACCTCTGACAGGGCGATTCAGGATCTTCACACCGCACGCCTACTGGTGGGTAGACGACTGATCGCGCTTACACATGACCAGTACTACTTCAACGAAGAGAAGTGTCTGGGAGATGTAGGCTCCATTGAGTGGCATAGTGACGGCCACCCCACAATTGCCATGTACCTGTTGAGTGACGGTGAAAGCGTAGGGGCTGATCTGTTGCCCATAACGACACCCCCGCCGCTCGATCTCAAGCCCGACGCGACCTGCTGTTGGAAGAGGGAAAATCTTCTGACAGCCCTGTCAATACCCCACTTTGAACGCGACACGGTTTGCGAAGTAGAAGGCATTCTGGACTCCCTCTACGATCAGGCTCCTCGGCAGGTCGGGTTTAGAATCACTTTCGAGTCCGGCAATTACCTGGTTTTTCTGAACCAGGGTGACGATGCTGTGATGCTGGTCAACAGGCTTCCACCTGCATGTCCTGAAATTGAAACTCGCTTTGTTACCTGCATTGAATGACGGCTTTCGGCCAGGAGCGGACGCTCAAGAGTGGAGAAGTCGGCTCCAAATATGCCAATATTTGGCCCAAACAGATAGCGAACGGAGGGGGGAAATGGACTTCAAAGAAGCATTCACACTGGTAAAGGATCTTGCCGAGGCCATGCCTGCGATATTCGACAGAGTCACAATAGAACTCGCCTTTGGTGACGCAAGTCCCGCCATCGGCGACTGGTCAGATCCAACCAACTCGGGAATGCTGGTCACCGGCGATGGGGTCGGGTGTAAGAACGGCGTATATTTTTTTGGTACCCCTGAGGGGCAAATCCTCTATATCGGCAAGGCAACCCGGAACAACCTGCATCATCGGGTCTGGGACCATGTTAAGACGCCCAAAATCCGAGAAGACGGTTGGCGAACCTTTCCCAACCACCGATTCACAGGGTTTAGGAACAACAAAAATCCAGTGCCTCAGGTTCAAGATGGTGAAGCACGGATCGCCGTCATTACGGTCTCTGACTCGGTGGTAGTATCGCTCATCGAAGTCTATCTACAGACGGCTTACATGAAACGACACGGTACACTGCCAGCTTTCAACCGACAAATTGGCTAGTCCTCCAGCCTGCTGGAGGGCAAGGATGGATCAATCTAGGTGGGCCGTTGCCGCTCACGTTTCCATTGATGGGTGTAGCTGCTTTGGATCAATTTCTACCGGCAACGGCACGCAGAGACCAGGCCCCTTCCGCCCCTTCGGCAGGACTAAAAGGAACCTGATGTACGAGGAAGAACACGATATTGCCCGGTTTTGCCTTCAACTCGAGCATACCTCACCGCTGCTGTGGTGGAGAGCGCTTGGGCTGCATCGAGTTTTAATAGCAAAGCTTTTATGGGATTGATGATGTTATTTTGAACATCCTTCGGGCTGTTGATATCGGTTAGGCGTACGCTATAGCACCATTCGCTCTCGTACTGCGTATGCACCCAACGAAAAAGGCGCTCATCTTCAAGAACTAGGTCATACCCATTGGTGAGATCTAGGGGGAAACCCATTTGTATATCTTCGAAGTCAATGGGGTTTCCCCATTTCCCTATATGCAGGAGTGGTTCGTGATTGTCCTCTGCCTCAACACCCTCACCTGTAAGGCTTATCTGGGCTACAAGATAACTGCTCGTCGAACGTTTCGGTTTGGAAATGATCGGTAGAGAGATACCCAGTTGGGTGTATACCCAATCGTGTTCATCAGTCGTACAGTGGTCGATCCATTTGCCCCCTACTTTGTAATGCTTGGCGAGCTCCGGAGCAAGCAACGCACGACTCAACTCTTCTTTGATAAGGTCAGTCAGACGTTCGCATTCAGCACCAAGTCGTGAAACGAATCGAATGGCCTCTGTAATCGACTTACCAATATCGTTCGGGGTAGTCACTGTTCTGAACTCCAAATGAAAGATGGAAATGAGGTGCCAGCCATAGGGACGACGGGGGGAGCAAGTTTTTTGAAGCCATTAATTGGGCTCCAGAACAACGGAGACTTTGGGAGCGCGGAAGGGGTCGTGAGACCTCTGAAGCCTTGGAAACGCCTAATATGCAAGCGCTCAAGTAGGGTTGTCACTTGAGCGCTCCACTTCTTCAGTCCGGAATCGGTTGAGCAATCCAAATGTTTCAATACGTCGAGAATACTGATCCATGATCGCAGAATCAGGCGGCCATTCCAGATATTGTCTTGACCAATAGCATTCAGACCTGCACTGATTTCAGGCGCAATGAAAAGGTGGTGCGCAACTTCGCGCTCGGTGTCAGTCAGATACTCAGTCCATTGTCGGTGCAACTGATCTTTGCCGCTTAGCGACGCATTCCACTTGAACTCTACTAACACTATGCGGCGTTCTCCCGATGGCCAGTGCAACTCGACGAGGAGATCTGGCTCAATAGTTCGGCGTAGCCAGAAATCCATCTGAACGCGGCTGACGGTTCCCGACGGAAAAGCTAGTTCCTCCCGTACGTCGCGCTCGATTAGCGCCCTCCAAAATGAGCCACTGGCCTCAGGGGGAAGGTAGTCCAATGGTCCCATGATTAAAGAGGTTATCTCATCCTCTTCGCATACTCTTTTTTCACCTACATCGCGATGACCGAGGTAGCGTCTATAGAAGTGACTTTTTCCGTGACAAAAAGAGTGGAGCATTCCGTTGGCATCTCTTGCAAAAGTAAATCGCGATAATCGCGTATTGCGCCCCTTTTGACTAGCGTTACGGCCGACTGCAATGGGTCGAAAGCAGCCTCTGAAAATGTATCTACGTACCTCAGAACTGATCGCTCTCGAAATCGCTCTTGAGTGCCTCACCACCGCAGCAACGACCCAACTCCCCCGCCCCTCACTAGCGCCCGCTGGATTCATCGCCATAACACTTGCGCGCCACGGCAATGAAGGCCTGGGTTGCCGTCGAGGACTGGGTCTTGTCCAGCACGGCAAGCCCGACCACTCGCCTGACCGCAGGGTTCAAGGGCCGCGTCAGGTAATCGGCCGACGCGCGCTGGGGCAACGAGGATTGCGCCACCACCGTCACAGCATCGCCACGCTCCACCGCAGCCAGGGTGCTCATCAGCTGTGAGGTTCGGTAGCGCACGCGGGGTTGCAGCCGCGCCGCCGCGAACAATTGCGAGACCAGTTCAGAGGAGCCGGCCTCGGTCAGGACGAAGGGGTCGGCGCACAGGTCGGCCAGGCTTACCGAGGCTTGGGGCGCCAGGCAATGATCGAGCGGCAGCACGGCGACCATCTGATCTTCGATCAGCGGGTAGGTGTCAAACTGCCCATCGGGCAAGGTAACGAAGCCCACATCGACTCGATGCTCCAGCAGCCATTGGACAACCTGGCGATCAGGCCCCTCGTCTATGTGAACTTCGATGCCCGGGTAGGCTGCGCGGAACTCGCGCAGAATGGTAGGCAGCAAGCGCTGCGAGGACGTGGGGCCGAAGGAACCTATGCGCAGCGTGCCCAACATCAAGTTCCGCGCGTCGGCCGCCTCCAGGCGCATGGCGTCGGCCATGCCCAGCATGGCCTTGGCCCGCTGAACCAGGCGCGCGCCGATGTCGGTCAACTCGACCTGGCCCTGATGGCGGACCAGCAACTCAACCCCCAGCTCTTGCTCAAGGGCCTTCACCGCATGAGAAATCGCCGATTGGGACACCTTCAGGTCCGCGGCGGCCAAGGTGACTCACAGAGCCGATACTCAGCGCGGCTGATTTACCTGCAGTTATCCCTGGTCGCGATGATATGGGGCGGCACGTTCGTGGCTGGGCGCTATATGTCGGTGGACAACCCTGCCCTGCTGTCAGCCAGCTTGCGATTTCTGCTGGCAGGTGCGGTGCTGGGTGTGTTTTTGCTGTTGTCCAAACAGGCATTTGTGAAGCTATCGGGCGCCCAGTTGGTCAAAGTGCTAGGTTTGGGGTTTTGCGGCATTTACGCCTATAACCTGTGTTTTTTCTATGGCCTGCACCTCATCAGCGCCTCGCGGGCGTCGTTGATCGTGGCGCTGAACCCGGCCGTCATGGCGATAGGCGCTTATCTCATGTATCGCGAGGCGATCTCCCTCGTGAAAGCCTTCGGTATCGTGCTGTGCCTGATGGGGGCTGCGGTGGTGATATTTTCCAGGAACCACCTGGCGATCGCCGGCGATGGCGCTGATTGGCGCGGCGACCTGCTGATTTTCGGCTGTGTGCTGAGCTGGGTAGCCTACAGCCTGTTCGGCAAGTCGATGGTCAAGGAAATCGGCGCGTTGCATACCGTGACCTACTCGATCTGGGCCGGCGCGGCGATGCTGACCGTCACCGCCATTGCCAAGGGGCAGTTCAGCCTGGACCTGATGAGGGCGTTGCCTGCCAATGAACTGTTGAGCCTGACCTACCTGGGGGCCATCGGTTCGGCGCTGGCGTACATCTGGTTCTATAACGGCATCCAGGTGATCGGCGCTACCCGCGCGGGGGTGTTTATTGCGCTTAACCCGTTGACTGCGGTGCTGCTGGGGTGGGGGCTGCTCGATGAGCACATCAGCGCTTATACCGCGGTGGGGGGAGCGTTGGTGATCGGCGGTATTGTGATGTGTAACAAGCCGGTTTCTGCGTCGGGGAGCACCTGGTTTCGGTCTGGCTTTTTTGTTCGGCATTGAAGCGCCCATACACCGTAGCCGCTGCCGCCAGGCTGCGCTGGCCGCCGGGTACGCTGGAGGTTTCCAGTGTGGTTGAAGGCCAGCGCAGCCTGCGGCAGCGGCTACGGTGCTGGGGCTAGCGGCCGGCGCAAGATGCTCGCCAGACTCACCTCAACCAACCAATCGCTTGCGCATGGGCGCGCACGCCAGCTCAAGCCCCGAAGGCGCAATCGGCGAGACGCAGCAGTGCGTGCCCTGCGATGGTCATCTCAAGTCTCCCAAGCCGTTGTAGTGCGACGACTTTTCCACCCATCTACGATACTGGCGAGTGCGCAAGGCCATGGCGAGCTGCTGCAGGATCAGCGCCCGCAACGGTGAAACGCTCGGATCGGTTTTTTTAGCCAGGCTGAGTTTGCGCAACTGAAACTTCACCACCGCCATGTTCGCCAAGGCGGCAATGGCTTTGTTTTTCCAGGTGATTGCAGGCAGTTGCGGGGCGTTGTCCTTGCCCTGCTGCCAGTCACGAGGCAAGTGCGGGTCGATGGCCAACGCGGTGCCGATGCCCACCATGTCCACACCGCTGCGCACCACGCTTTCGGCCACCGGCCGGCGGCGGATACCGCCGGTGACCATCACCGGCATGTTGGCGACGGTTTGGATGTCACGGGCGAATTCGACGAAATACGCTTCACGCGCCAAGGTGCGACCGTCGCGGGCGTCACCCTGCATAGCGGGTACTTCGTAGCTGCCTCCGGATAACTCCACCATGTCGACGCCCAGGTCGTTGAGCAACTCAACCACCCGTTTCGCCTCATCGGCAGTGAACCCTCCGCGCTGGAAATCGGCGGAATTGAGCTTAACCGCCACGGCAAATTCCGTGGACACCACCGCCCTGACCGCCTTGACGATGGCGAGCAACAGGCGCGCGCGGTTTTCCAGGGAGCCGCCCCACTCGTCCGTTCTCTGATTGGTCAGGGGCGAAAGGAACTGGCTCAACAAATAGCCATGGGCGGCGTGGATTTCCACGCCGGTGAACCCGGCTTTTTCGCCCAGGCGGGCGGTGTTCGCGAAGCGCTGGATGACCTCTTCAATCACATCAGGGGTCATCGCCCGGGGCGTGGCGAAGCGCTTGGACATGTTGCCCAGTGCCAGTGGCACGGCCGACGGCGCCCACGTCGTTTGCCCGAGGTTGGCCTGCATCTGCCGACCTGGGTGGTTGATCTGCAACCAGACCTGCGCGCCGCCGGATCGAGCAATACGCGCCCAGCGCTTGAAAGGGGCCAGGTGCTGATCGTCCTGCAACACCACGCCACCCGGTCCGGTCATGGCGCGGCCGTCGACCATCACGTTGCCAGTGATGATCAGGCCAACACCGCCGTCCGCCCACGCTTGATAGAGCCGCATGAGGTCTTCGGACGGAGCCTGGTGGGCGTCCGCCATGTTCTCTTCCATGGCGGCTTTGGCGATTCGGTTCTTGATGGTGGAACCGTTGGGAAGGGTCAGGGGGGCGAACACATTCATGGGGGCAGTCCTCAACTGGAGATGAGGCCACCTTAAGATTGAAGTGAACTTTAAGGTCAATACCTTTTTGTAGCCCCCTCTTCTCGCAGACGAGTGATCAGCATTTGCGCATTGTCCTCACACGCAACGCCCTCGGGCTTAGCTTCGATGCCCTTGATGACGAGCAGAAGTTGCGCTTTGTTTTGCGCCAGCCGCTCCTGCAGCACACTGATTTCCTCCACCTTTTGCTTCAGCCCCGTGAGCAACGCGTCGTGCTGCCAGCCGCTGGCGTTCCCCGGCATCAGTTGCCGGATCTCCTCCAACGAGAAACCTGCCGCCTGTGCACCGGTGATGAGTTCCAGCACCCATTGGGTATCAGGCGCGTAGTCCCGGTAGCCGTTGGCCTTGCGCTCGACGGAGCGAATCAAGCCACTGGCCTCGTAGAAACGAATTCGTGAGGGGGCCAGCCCGCTGATTTTCGCCAGTTCGCCTATTCTCATAACCCCACCCTGCACCACTCTTGACCTTAAAGCTGACTTTAAACCTAACGCCATCAGGCAGCCAAGGCCGGCTCAACCTTCGCTCGCAAGTTCCTCGCGAACAATCGCTGCGCCAGCACTCAACGCTCTCAACTTGGCGCTGGCAACTCGACGCGGCAACGGCGCCATGCCGCAGTTGGTGCACGGGTAGAGTTTGTCGGCGTCGACGAATTGAAGGGCTTTGCGCAGGGTGTCGGCAACTTCCTCGGGCGTTTCGATGGCATGGTTGGCCACATCAATGGCCCCGACCATCACCTTCTTGCCCCGGATCAGTTCAAGCAACTCCAGGGGAACGTGGGAGTTGTGACATTCCAGCGAGACGATATCGATGCTGGACTGTTGCAGCTTGGGGAACGCCAGTTCGTACTGGCGCCACTCCGCGCCCAGCGTCTGTTTCCAGTCGGTATTGGCCTTGATGCCGTAGCCATAGCAGATATGCACGGCGGTTTCGCAGTTGAGCCCTTCGATGGCGCGCTCCAGGGTAGCCACGCCCCAGTCGTTCACTTCATCAAAAAAGACGTTAAACGCAGGCTCGTCAAACTGGATGATATCCACTCCGGCAGCCTCCAGCTCCCGGGCCTCCTGGTTGAGAATTTTGGCAAATTCCCACGCCAGTTTTTCCCGGCTCTTATAATGCGCATCAAACAGAGTGTCGATCATGGTCATGGGGCCTGGCAGTGCCCATTTGATCGGTTGCCGGGTCTGCTGCCGCAGGAATTTGGCGTCCTCGACGAACACTGGTTGTCTGCGCGCAACAGCGCCCACCACCGTGGGGACGCTGGCGTCGTAGCGATCACGGATCCTGACGGTCTTGCGCTGTTCAAAATCAACGCCGTCGAGGTGTTCGATGAACGTGGTCACGAAATGCTGACGGGTTTGTTCGCCGTCACTGACGATATCGATACCGGCCAGTTGCTGCTCGTGCAACGCCAGGCGCAAGGCGTCCTGCTTGCCTTCCATCAGCGCTTCGTCGTGCAGTTTCCAGGGTGACCAGAGTGTCTCGGGTTGGGCAAGCCAGGCAGGCTTGGGCAGGCTGCCAGCCGTCGATGTGGGCAACAGTTTTTTCATGAAAAAGACCTTGGTATAAATGAATCAAAGCGCGCAGTTCGCCGCCCACTGTTCAAGCATGGTTTGGTAGGGTTTGATGAACTGTTCTTCGGCGAACTTGCCTTGTTCCACAGCCAGGCGACTACGTTCCTCTCGGTCATAAACAATGCGCGTCAGCGAGTAGTCCTGGTGCGTCAGGCTTGGCTGGTAGGTTCTACCTGCCGCCGAATTGGCGTTGTAAATCTCGGGCCGGTAGATTTTCTGGAACGTGTCCATGGTGCTGATCGTGGCCATCAACTCCAGGTTGGAGTAATCACCCAACACATCGCCTGTAAAATAAAACGCCAGCGGCGCCGCACTGTCAGGCGGCATGAAGTAGCGAACCTTCATGCCCATTTGCTTGAAGTATTCATCGGTCAGCGAGTATTCATCCTGCTGGTATTCATGGCCCAATACAGGATGCTGGTTTTCGGTGCGGCGGTAGGTTCTGCTGCTCGAAACGCTCAAACAGATGACCGGCGGCTTGTCGAAATGCGCTTGGTAGGCGCTGGAATTGACGAAGCACTTGAACAGCTTTCCGTGCAGCTCGCCAAAGCCTTCCGGTGTGCTGAACCCAGCCTGCTTGTTGTTGTGTTCGAGCAATCGCACGCTGAAATCGTAGTCGCGCACGTACGAGGAAAAGTTATTGCCGACGATGCCGCTGATGCGCTCGTTGGCTTGACGGTCGACGATCGTAGTCTTGAGCACTTCGATCAGCGGGATGGCGTGACCACGGGTGCCCGCCCCCATGTTCATCTCGACGGAGATGATCTCCAGTTCAACGGTGTAGCGATCACCTGCGGGGTTGTCCCAATGCGCCAGCGCGTTGAAACGGTTATCTATCATCTTCAACGTATTGCGCAAATTCTCCTGGCGGCTTTCACCCCTGGCCAGGTTGGCGAAGTTGGTGGTGACCCGGGTATTGTTTGATGGCGAATAGTGCTCATCAAAATTTACGCGTTTGATCGTGAAGGTGAATTCATTGTTCATTCCAACTGCCACCCTACTTTTCAATATTGACCAGCGTTCCGTTCCCTCACGGCCTTGGCTGTTGCCGAGTGTGAAGAGCTGAGCGCAGGTTAAAGCGGGTGGCAGTTGAGTAAAAACGAATTGATTTCAGAAAAACATTAGTTCTGCTCATGCCGCTGCAACAGCGCGACAACGAGCTGGCCGGCCCTACCCCTTGCTCAAGTCCACCAACGGCGTCTGCCGCACTTCGGTGTCGCGCCCACCCTGAATATCACTCACCTGCTTCAAGGCCTTGTCCACTGCGGCCTTGTCCGCCAACAGGCTGTAGCTGATGTGGAACTGCTTGTGCTCTTTCGGGCCAATGGTGGGTACCAGGTTCAGTGGGCGCTGGTAACGGCGGTTGTAGGAAAAACTGGTCCCGGGTTCCAGCCCCGTGACGTAGCCCTGGCCTTGGGTGTCGGTGTTTTTCCACAGGGAAAACACCGGCAGCGTCCGGGTGTTGAAACCGACCGCCACGCCCAGGCTGCCCGCCTGGTTATGCAGCACAGTCAAGGTATCGCCCTTGGCATCGGCATAGGGCACTACGTTGTAGACCGTTTCGTCGTAGTCCTTGGTGGGCGCGCGGTAGGTTTGCCAGTCGGCGAGGTCGCCCTTGGCCTTGTCGTTGAACGGCGACACCTGTTTCACCGGCGCAGCGAAACGCGCGCCCTGCTCAAGGAACGGGGTGCTGAAGTTGCTGTGGTACAGCGCCTGGTATTCCTTTGGGTAGTCGCCGTTGTTGGTGAGGGTGTCGTTGAGGGCGAACGCTACGCTGCCCGGCTCGGTGACCAGCTCGGTGGCGACGGCAAAGTCGACCTTCTTGAACGCCTGCTCTTTCAGCTCGCCACGCAAGCGGATGGCGTACGGTGGCTGCTCGTCGATGTGCAGGGTGACTTTGCTTGCGGGTATGTTGGCCGCCCGCCCGTGCAGGGTCAGCAGCTCGCCGTTGTCGACGCCGGGGTGGCCGACCCATTCGTAGCCGCAGCGGGCCACCAGCTCGTTGAAGCCTTCCAGCCAACCCAAGCCATCGCGGCCATTGAGTTCGATGAAGGCGGGGTTGACCACCTCCTTGACCGGTGAATCCCAGCCCATGCGCACCTTGCCCACCGAGGCGTGCAAGACGTTCATGCCGCGGGTGGGCACCACCGAGAGTTGCATCGTGCCGTTATCGATGTCGACGATGCTGACCCCCTCCTGCCGCCCACCGTGCAAGGTACGCACCGTGACGCTGAAGGGTTTGGCGGTTTTCACCCCGAGCTGCTGGCTGGTGACCTGCCAGTTCTGGGCGGCTTTGTCGGTGTCGAGCAATACGTAATCCCACGCCATGGCGTGGGAGCCGGCGGACAGGGCGCCGAGGGCAACGAAGAGTTTGAGCGGGGTCATTGCAATAGCCTTTCTTGGAGTTGTGGGTTTTTTATAGCCGTGAAGAAACGTTTCAGCAAGCCCAGGGGCGACGTTCCCCGCCCATTTAGGCCATGATGCACGGCAGCGCGCAGCCCCTGGCGCGAACAGACAAGGAACGGTTGACCTTCACATGACCCTGCAACAACTGACCTACTTCCTGGCCGCGATCGAGCACGGCACCTTCTCCAAGGCCGCCGAAAGCCTGCACATCGCCCAGCCGTCGCTGTCCGAACAGATCCTGCGCCTGGAGGAGCACCTGGGCACCCACGTGTTCATCCGCACCAACCGGCGCCTGGTGCTCACCGAGGCGGGGCGGCGCCTGCAGCCGTTCGCCCAAGGCATGGTCACCGCCGCCCGCCAAGGCTACGAGGCGGTGCAAGCGGTGCGCGAACTCAGTGGCGGGGTGGCCAGCTTCGGCACGTTCGGCACGGCGCACCATTACTTCCTGACCGACCTGATCGAACAGTTCCGCACCCAGCACCCCGACATGCGCATCAAGATCGTGGGCTACAACTCGTCCGAGATCGCCGAGCTGGTCAGCCACGGCGATATCGAGGCGGGCCTGGTGATGCTGCCCATCAAGCAGCAGAACCTGACGGTCAGCGAGCCGGTCTGGTCGGCGCAGGTCGGCTACATCAGCGCCAACCCCGACCACCTGCAGGGCCCGAAAACCATCCGCGACCTGGCCACCGCGCCCCTTATCCTGACAGAAGCGCGCTGGAATACCGCCGACCCTATCCGCCGCCTGCTCGCCCAACTGGCCGCCAAGGGCGGCGAGGTGCTGGACCCGATCATCGAGGTGGAGCACCAGGTCACCGGCTTCGAACTGGCCGCCCGCGGGCTCGGCGACGTCATTGCCACGCGCCCGATCCTGCATCAGCTGGGCTTCAATGACCGCCTGGGCTGGGTGCCGATCAACCCGCCCATCTTCGAAGTCTTCGGCTTCATCCACCGCCACGACACGCCCATCTCGCCGCCCACCCGGGTGCTGATGAACCTGATGCGCAGCCACCTCAGCCGTATCCAGGCGTTGTATGCGCATCTGGAGTCGCAGTAGCCATAGGCTGCGCCTATACGAAGCACTTTGTTTTACCCATTCATCCGCACGCAAGCCGGTTGGATACTGCCCCCACGGACGCCAATGACAGGCGCTTGCACCGTTCGATGAAGGGGGAGTCAACCATGTCCACTCAACTGCAGTACTGCATCATTGGCGCCGGGGCCGCAGGCTTGGCAGCGCTGAAGACCATGACCGACGCCGGCTTCCAGGTGGACTGTTACGAGAAGTCGGCGCACATCGGCGGCCACTGGAACACCGATTACGACGCGTTGCACCTGATCACCCCGAAAAGCAGCTCATGCTTCGATGGTTTCCCCATGCCGGCGGACTACCCGGTGTACCCCAGCCGCGACCAGGTGAAGGCGTACATGAACGCCTACACCGACACCTTCGGCCTGCGCGAGAAGATCACCTTCAACACCGAAGTGCGCACCCTGGTGCCGCTGGGTGACATCGGCGAAGCGGGCTGGCAGGTGACCCTGGCCGACGGCACCCGCAAGCGCTACGCCGGGGTGCTGGTTGCCAACGGCCATTTGTGGGATTGCAAGATCCCCGAGGTGGGCAAAGGCTTTACCGGCTTGTCCATTCACTCGGGCGAATACCGCAACGTCAAACAGGTGGAGGGCAAGGTGCTGGTGGTGGGCTTTGGCAACTCCGGTTGCGACCTGGCGGTGGATGCCGCCCAGGCGCGCCTCGACACCACCATCGTGATCCGCCGCGGCCAGCTGTTCCAGCCCAAGACCATCTTTGGCGTGCCCCGCGGTGAGTTGCCGTTCCTCGGCCAGTTGCCGCCCGAACAGCAGAACATGGTGATGAACCTGCTGATCATGGCCACCGTCGGCTCGCACACGAACTACCCCGGCCTGCCCGCCCCGGAAAGCTACGACCTGGACGAACAGCCGCCGGTGGTCAACACCTTACTGCTGTACTGGATTCAGCACGGCCGCATCAAGGTGGCCCCGGGCATCGAGCACATTGAAGGCAAGACCGTCACCTTCAGCGACGGCAGCCAGGGCGACTACGACACCATTGTCTGGGCGACCGGCTTCAACACGCGCCTGCCGTTCCTGGACGAGAACCTGCTGCAGTGGCGCGACGGTGCCCCCTTGCGCACCGCCGCCATGACCCTACCGACCAACATCGAAGGCCTGTTCTACATCGGCCTGGGCGCCCCCCGTGGCCCGCAATGGCCGGTGTACTGCGACCAGACCAAATTGGTGATGCGCTTCCTGAAACTGCGCGCCGCCGGCATGCAAGGCCTGGCTGCCAAGTTCGCCAGGCTGCAACCAGCCGACTCGCGCATCGACATCATCAAGCGCGAATGGCTGGCCAGCTACAAGGACACCCAGCGCCAACTGGATGTCATGGAACTGTCCCTGCAACCCGCCACCCCTATCGCCCAACTGGCCTGACTGGACTACTCATCATGACTACTGCACCTACCGCCAGCGTCATCATCACCGGCACCTCCTCCGGCATGGGCCAGGCTGTCGCCCAACGTTTCCAGGCCGAAGGCTGGCACGTGGTGGCCGTCGACGTCACCCCCGGCACCCAGGCACCCAGCGCCCTGTTCTCGCCCGTGGTGGGTGACATCACCCGCGAAGCAGAGCTGACCAGCGCCATCGACGCCGCCCTCGACGGCAAGGCGCCGTTGAAAGCCGTGATCAACGCGGCCGGGATTTTCCCGACCTCGTCGCTGGAAAGCTACAGCGACGCCCTTTACCGCAAGATCTTCGACATCAACGTGCTGGGCTCGCTGAACATCGCCCGCATCGGCACCCGGCACTTGAAGGCCGCCGGTGGCGGCGCCATCGTATTCTTCGCATCGGTGGACGCCTTCACGGTGTCCAAGAACCAACTGCTGTACAGCGCCTCGAAAGCCGCCGTGGTGTCCATCACCCGCTCGCTGGCGATTGAACTGGCCGACCACAACATCGTGGTCAACGCCCTGGCGCCGGGCTGGGTAGACACCGAAGGCACCCGTGCCGGTGGCCGCATCGAAGCGGCCATTGCGTCGATCCCGCTCAAGCGTGCCGCCCGCGTCGACGAGATTGCCGACTGGGTCTGGCAGCTCGGCGCCAAGCCGTCCTACGTGACGGGCGAGTCGTTGTGCATCGCCGGTGGTGTGTTCATGCGCTGACCCGATCGCAGGCCCCACGCGCCAAGACGTGGGCCTGCCCTTCCTCCTGACTGCTGCCTCATTACAATTATTCCAGAGGGCAAGATCATGGGCGAACTCTACGTTTCCTCAACCTCGCACGACAGGTCCACCCCGCGCGCCAAGGCATCGACCTCGCGCAAACCGATGACCAAGGCCGTGGTCGGCGTGACCCTGGGCAACATGGTCGAATGGTTTGACTTTGCGTTGTACTCATCACTGGCCGGTATCATCGGCAAGACTTTCTTCCACAACGACAACCCCACCACGCAACTGCTGGCGATCTACGCAACCTTTGCCGCCGGTTTCCTCATCCGCCCCCTGGGCAGCCTGGTGTTCGGCCCCATCGGCGACAAGTACGGGCGGCGCATGGCGCTGTCGCTGAGCATCTCGTTGATGGCGGTGGCCACCTTCGCCATTGCGCTGATACCCAGCTACGCCAGCATCGGCGCGTTCGCCCCGATACTGCTGATCCTGATGCGCCTGCTGCAAGGCCTGTCCACGGGCGGCGAGTACGGCGGTTCGTGCACCTTCATCGCCGAGCACGCGCCGGACAAACGCCGCAGCTTCCTCACCAGCTGGCTGGAGTTCGGCAATATCTCCGGCTTCCTGCTCGGTGGCGCGGTGGTCACCCTGTTCACCCTGACGCTGGGCGAAGCCACCATGGCTGACTGGGGCTGGCGCGTGCCGTTTGCCATCGGCGGGCTGTTGGGCATGATCGCCCTGTACCTGCGCCTCGGCCTGGAAGAGACCCCGGTGTTCCAGCAAATGCAGGCAAACGAAGCCGCGCTGAAAAACAGCCCGGCGGCCAAAGCCGGCCTGTTCACCCTGCTGTTGAACGAGTGGCCGCAACTGCTCAAGTGCATGGGCCTGGTCACGGTGTTCAACGTGACCTACTACATCATCCTGGGGTACATCCCCGGCTACCTGGAGAACGTGCTGGGCTACAGCAACAGCTTCAGCCTGAGCCTGGGCATGACCGCCACGCTGTTCATGCTGGTGCTGATCCCGGTGTCCGGCCTGCTGGCGGACCGCATCGGCCGCAAAGCCATGATCATCGCCGGCTGCGCCCTGCTGATCGTGCTGGCCATCCCCTGCTTCATGCTGCTGCACAGCCAGTCGCTGCCCCTGCTGCTGGCGGCCATGCTGACCCTGACCCTGGCGCAACTGTTCTTCGAAGGCGCCATGCCGGCCACGCTGACGTCGCTGTTCGGCTCACGGGTGCGCTTCAGCGCCCTGGCCATCAGCTACAACGTCGCCGTGTCGCTGTTTGGCGGCACCGCCCCGCTGATCAACACCTGGCTGATCAACGCCACCGGCAATCAGATGATACCGGCCTGGTACCTGATCGCAGGCGCCGTGGTCGGCCTGATTTCCGTCCTGTTCGTGAAGGACTCCACCGGCAAACCTCTCCCACAGTGAGACCCATGATGACTACTCCAACCTTGCGTCAAAACATCTCCTCGGGTGGCCAGTACGAAGCGGTGTTCGGCTACTCGCGCGCCGTGCGCGTGGGCAACCACCTGCACATCTCCGGCACCTGCGCCTCGCCCGACCATGAGCACAGCAACGCCGGGGAGCAGGCCCAGGCCATCCTGGCCACCGTGCGCAACGTGCTGGCCGAGGCCGGCATGAGCGTGGAAGACGTGGTGCGCACCGTGGTCTACCTGCGCGACATCAATGATGCCGCCCAGGTGGCCAAGGCCCACAGCGACGTGTTCGACGGCATCCGCCCGGCCAGCAGCCTGATCCAGGTCGACTCCATGCTGCGGCCCTGGCAGAAGGTCGAAATCGAGACCTACGCCATCGTCGCCGGCTGACGCGGCCTACCGGCCGCTGCTACAGGGCATGCCGCACCTCCCCGTAGCAGCTGCCGCAGGCGGCGTCAGCGGCCCCCAGCCGTCAACGCTAGCCGAACGAAGCAAGCCCACCCCGGCTTCACGCCACCTAGGGCAAATGCCCCAAGGGTAATCCCCCTTGAGGCTTGATGGTCTTGATCGCAAAATTGCTGCGGATATCCCGCACCCCCGGCAGCCTCAGCAGCGACTCCGTAAGAAAGCGCTCGTAGTCACGCAGATCTGGCACCACCACATGCAGCAGGAAGTCCGACTCACCTGAGACCAGGAACGCCGAAATGACCTCTGGCAGCGCCAGCACCGCCAAACGGAAGTTCTCGGCTTCGACCTCATGGTGACGTTCGACCTTCACCCCCACGAAGACAGTCAACCCCAGCCCCACGGCTTCCGCCTCCAGGCTGGCTTGATAGCCGCGTATCACCCCCGCCTCCTCCAACTGGCGAACCCGCCGCAAGCATGGCGAGGGGGACAGGCCAATCTCCTCGGCCAGTTGAACGTTGGTGAGCCGACCGTCGCGCTGCAGGGCGGTGAGAATACGTTTGTCGTAACCATCGAGCTTGGGGTAGACCGGGCGCTGAGTTGGCATAGGCAGCCTGTTGAGCAGGGGTTGATTGGCACAATCTGCCAATGATAGCCAATTCAAGGGTTCATTACGCAACCACCTGCCCTGCCCATGCGGCTTAGAATTTCGTCCTCACTTCCTGCCCTGACGGTCGCTGCCATGGACGATAAAGTTCTCTATCTCGCCGCCCTTGCCATGATTTTTCTCATGCCTGGCCCCGACATGGTCCTGCTGTTGCAGACCGGCGCTCGCCAGGGCCGCAGGCGGGCGCTGGCCACCGCGTTGGGTTTGGCCATGGCCCGTGCCGCTCATGTCACATTGGCGGCGGTGGGCCTGGCATCGCTGTTCAAGGTGCTACCCTGGACGTTCGAGATGGCCAAGTTCGGTGGGGCTGCCTATCTGCTCTGGCTCGGCCTCAGAATGTTCAAGCCGACCAGCCATGGCACACCACGCCACCCGCCTGCGCAGAGCACCCCAGGCCAGGGCCTGGCGGCGGTGCGGCGTGGCATGCTGACCAACCTGCTGAACCCCAAGGCCTTGTTGTTCTGCTCAGTGTTGCTGCCGCAATTCATCCACCCGGGCCAGGGGCCCGTGCTGGGCCAATTTGCGCTCCTGGGTGTGATATTAGTGAGCGTGGGCGCAGTGTTCGACGTAGCCTACGCCACCGCTGGCAGCTGGATGGGCCGCCGCCTGGAACACAGCGCCGTCGCGCAGAAGGTCCAGCAATGGCTGTTTGGCGGGATGTTGATCGGCTTCGCGGTGCGGCTGGCGTGGGTGCAGCAGGGCTAGTCTACCTGTAGCAGCGGCCGCCAGGCCGCGTCATGAGCCGCTGCGTTGTGCCTGGCTCACCGTGGTTGCAAGACGCCGCCTGGCGGCAGCTGCTACAGCAACCCCAGGGCCTTGCGGCCCTGGGCCACGAACTCAGGCGCGACACCGGCGAACAAGTTCGCCTGGCTTTTCACCAGCCCGGTACAGCGGGCAACCCCCACCATTGCCTCCAGGTATTTGAGCCCCACGGAGGAGGAATCCACCACGGGCACGCGCGTGCCCTGCACGTGGCTGTAGCCGGCGCGACGCAACAGTGGCCCGTAATAGGCACAGCCCACCAGGATCACGTCTGCCCCGTCGCTGATGCACGCGTGCGCCGCAGCCTCGAAGCGAGGAAGGAATTGCCGTGCCGGCCCATCGACGGCTTCCAGCAATAGCTGTGCATCGGAATAGGGCGTGATGGACCGGACCGGCCGAGCGATACAGCGGTCCCGCAGGCCATAGGCGATGATATCGCGCTCGATGGCCACGGCGGTCTTGTCGGAGACCGTGACCACCGCAAACCGTTGGCCCATGGCCAGGGCGGCCAGCATCGACTGCTCGCCCACCGAAGCTACCGGGATGTCGAGCATCTCGCGTGCTTCCCACAAAGGGTCATTCCAACAGCCCAGATAAACGCCATCGTATCCGTCGGCCTGGGCTTGCATGGCGGCTTCCACCATCAGCACCGAGTTCAGGTGCTCGGCGTACTGCGAGCGGGTGAAGCCACCGCTGGTGGCCAGGAAGCGAAAGTCCAGTTGAACGTTTGGGGCAACCACGGCGCCGACACGCTCGTGAATGGTCGCCCATAGCGGCTCCAGGGCCGGGTTACGGGCAGTCGGGTGAATCCAGCACAGTTTCATCGAGGCATTCCTCTTGGCCAATAAAAACCGGCGAACGGGTCGCCGGTTGCAGGGCAAAACGGCTCCTGGCATGGGATTGCCGGCGCATGCCTCCACCAGCAGCATTGTGGCGCTCGGTGTAGGGCGAGATGAACAGTGGGTTTCCAGTGTCTTGCATAGGCGGGGCCTATAGAGGCGTGGTTGGCTCTGCGCTCTTTGCTCAGCCTTGCCACAGCGCTGGCAAATGCCATAGCCTGCTTGTCTTCGGCACTCACCATCGACGGGACAGCGATGAACCCACCACAGGGACGTAGCGAATCAAGCGGGCTGCAATGCCGGCCTCTTGGGCCAGATGACGCCGAGAGAGGCCGAGTTCGCGAGGCGGGGTATCAGCTTTGCCGTGCTGCACGCCACCCAGGTTGGAAAGCCTGTGTATGAGCAGATAGGCTGGATGGGGACGTCGGAGATGGCCAAGGCCATCACTGGATAACTACCGCTACCCATACGCGCCACCCCTCCGAGCCAAACCCATGCCCAACCCACCCTTCGCCCCCTGCCAACACCTGGCCAGCGACCTCCTGGCCTGCCTACCCACCACCAACGACGGCTCCCACGACCTGTCGCACCTTCACCGGGTATGGTCCAACGTCCGGCGCATCCAGCGGTGCGAAGGCGGCGACCTGGAAGTGCTGCTGGCTGCCACCCTGCTGCACGATTGCGTGGCGGTCGAGAAGGACTCGCCCTTGCGGGCCCAGGCCTCGACGCTTTCGGCGGAAAAGGCCGCTTCGATCCTGACGGATAGGGGCTGGAAGCCCAGCCGGGTCGAACAGGTCGCCCATGCCGTGCAGGCCCACAGCTTCTCGGCAGGCGTCGCGCCCCAGACCCTGGAGGCGAAGATACTGCAAGACAGCGACCGCCTGGACGCGATTGGCATGGTGGGCGTGGCGCGCTGCTTTTATGTGTCCGGGCGCATGGGCTCGGCGCTGTACGATTTCACCAACCCCACGGCTGCCGGTCGCGACTACCACGACAAGCAGTTCGCCATCGAGCATTTCCACACCAAGCTGCTGACGCTCGCGGTCGGTTTCCAGACAACCGAGGGCGGCCGCCTGGCTGCGGTGCGCCATGGGCGGCTTGAGTCGTTCCTGGCGGATTTCATGGATGAGATTGGGGGGTGACGATAGTGAGCCAGCCAGCAATACATTCCATAACAGCACTGCCCGAGAACATCGCGGTTTTGGAAAAAGAGGCCATCGACGAGGGCTTCAGGTTTCTCACGCGCCTGATTGCCGAATGGCAGTCCGGCGCCAATCGCTTCAACCGCCCCGGCGAATGCCTCATGGCGGCTTTTATGGAGGGCCAGCTGATAGCGATTGGCGGTCTTACCCAACACCCATTCGCAGCGCCTGGCGTCGGCAGGCTGCGCCGGGTGTTCGTTGCCCGGGCGTTCAGGGGCCGGAACCTGGGCAGGTGCCTGGTCGAGCAGCTGGTTGCCCATGCCGCTGGGCACTTCCGCGAGGTGCGCCTGTCCACCGATACCTCCAGCGGCGCAGCCTTCTACACTGCCTGCGGCTTTCAGGCGGTGGTGGATGAACAGGCGACTCATCACTGTGTGCTAGAGCCTTGAGGTGTGCCCACACGCTCTGCGTAGCAGCGGCCGCCGGCCGCGTCACAGTCGCCACAACAGCCCCCTGGCAGAGCATTTACCTTCAGAGGGTGGGTGCTCTGGCAGCCTTGCGAGCGTTCATCACGCGCTCGGTAGTCTCTTGTTCAGTGAGTAACCTGAGCGACAGCACCTTGACGATGAACGGGGCCCCCGCTGGCTCTCCACAGGTCACTTCGGCGCTACCGCCGATGGACAGGTAACCATACGAAGTACTCGACGCGACCTCTTCCCCCGTCTCTCGGTCAACTATCCGCGCACGCGAAGCCCACGCACCGCTGGCGGCAACAGGGAACTGGGTGTTGACGTCGTATTGATACCTGGCCGTCGGGCTGTCCAGCTTTTCGGCTTCATGAACGTCTGGCCCATGGAGTACTTTCACGCCTGGGCGCGACGTGCGTTGCGTCTGAATTTCCTGAAGGTCTGTGTGAGTAAGTAGGTAACTCGACAACGAAAAGTTTCCTTCAGGCATGTACAACAGCCTCACTTCTGGCAGCGTATGCTCGATCATCTGTGTTGCTTCACCACAGTTGATGGCCATGAAGTGCTCCAGCTTCGACTTTTGTTGCCAATAGCCCGTGGGGTGATGGAACCAATAGAAGTTAAACGCCAGCAAGGCAGCCGCCAGCACAGACACCTCCAGCCAGCCCGGCTTCAGGTAACCAGGCCAGGAAGGCCGTGCTAGCCCTAGCACGGCGAACAGCATCGCCATCAGCCAACAGAAGTAACCCCAACCCAGGCCGGATATCGCCCCGTCCCCGTGAGCTTCGTCATAGATAATGCCGCTGCGGAACATGAACGTGCAGGCCAGGACCAACGCCACCACCGCCCAGCGTAATGCGCGGTGCGGGTTGGCGAGAGACAGCAGCACAGCCCCGAGGTAAAGAGGGTTGGCGAACCAGGAGAAGTGCCCGTCGATAAACCCGAGCCACCCTAGTGCGGCCGTTTCGACACCGTAGACGACCTTGGTGCCTTGGTAGTAAGCCGGCAAGGCAAGCGCGGGAAAGAACAGGGCGATGCTTATCCAGAGATAAGGCCTGAACGGCAGTGTCGATCGAACCTGCGCTGGCATCCCGGCGCTTCCTTGCATGACGAGTAGACACACAGCATAGCCAAGCGATGACAGGCCCAGGACGAACCGCCATTGCGCACTTAAGGTTCGTAGTTCGGCAACTCGATGGCATCCGCCTTCGGCGACAGGAGCTTGCCGAAAACGCCCTTGAACCCCGGCAAGGTCGCCAACCGCAACAGCGCATGCCCCACCGCGATGCCCGCCCGCGAATGCGGCGAGGCCAGCCGGGGGGCGAATGTGGGCACGCTTTGCGCCTGCGCCACATAAGGCCGCATCAAGGTTTCATACGCCGCGAACGCCTGGGCGTGGTCGGCGTGGCGCCCCAGCTCGCCGGCCAGCACATAGGCGCCGCTCAGGCCCAGGCTGGTGCCCATGCCACTGATGGGCGACGCGCAATAGGCAGCGTCGCCCACCAGCGCGACGCGGCCTTTGCTCCAGCGGGGCAGTTTCACCTGGCCCACGGCTTCCAGGTAAAGGTCGGGCGCATCGTCCAGTGCGGCTAGCACGCGGGGCGTCTCCCAGCCGGCGCCGGCGAACAGTTGCCTGAGCAAGGCTTTCTGCTCGGCCTGGGCAAGTTTCTCGTAGCCACTGGGCGGCTGCTGGAAGGACAGAAAGGCGCGCGTGGTGCCTAGGTTGTCCGGGCGCAGGCACACGCAGCGGCCTCCCGGCAGGTTGTACCAGCGCATCACCTGGCCATCGCTGGGCTGCCACGGCACGGTGAAATAGGCCGTGTACAAGTTCAGGGAGCGGCGCGTGACCTCGTCACCAAACACCTGGTTGCGCGTGGTCGAACCGATACCCTCGGCCACGATCACCAGGTCGTAGGCTTGTTCCGCGCCTTGGGCAAAACGCACGTACACCTGCTCGCCGTCGTCCACCAGCCGTTCAATGTTGTCGCCAAAACGATAGGTGACCTGATCCTGGCTGTGCTGGATCAACAGCTTGGCGAGTTCGCCGCGCAGGATTTCCAGCTCGGCTATCGGGCCCTTGCCGTCAAACGCGCCTACGCCGATGAACGCCTGGGTGTGGTTGGCGCGGTCAACGAAGGCGATGCCCTGCTCTGCGGTGGTGTGCGCCCGCACCTGCGCCTCCAGCCCCATGCGCTGCACCACCGTGCGGCCGGCGCCACGCACGTCAATGGTCTGCCCGCCATCGCGGAAGGCAGGCGCCCGCTCCACCACGGTCACGTCCATGCCCTGGCGCGCCAGCCAGTACGCCAGGGTTGGCCCGGCAATGCTGGCGCCGGTCACCAGAATCTTTTGAGTTTTCATCAGGCGTGGGGGGCGCGTGGCAGGCTGCTGCGATAGACGCCGATCACCTTCCCCAGAAAGGCTTCGATCACGCTACGGTCACGGCTGTCGAGGCCGTGCAGCACGGTGCTCAAGCCCGTGAGCATGGGCGAGATATGCCGATAGGCCAGCGCCACCGACGCCGGCATCGGGCACACCAGCACCCGGCGTTTGTCATCGAGCTGGCGCTGGCGCACCACGTGCCCGGCCCGCACCAGCCGGTCGATGACCTGGGTAATGCCGGCGGTGGTCACCGCCAGCCGCGCGGCGAGTTCGGTAGGCGGCAAGGGCCCGTCGGTGATCAGGTGTTCGAGGGCGGCCATGTCGGTCTGGTTGATGCCCAGGGTGGCCGCCAGGTTACCGGCGGCGGCGCGGGTGAGGATGGCAATCTGCTGCAGCTGTTGGCCCAGGGGGTCGTTGGCGATCTGCAGGGTACGGGGGTCTTGGGCTGGGGATGGCTTCATGCGCGGGGTGTCCGGTGGGCAAGGGGCGCGGCTGCGATGAAGCAAAGCTAACATATAACTAACTTGCTTAGCTAGTTACTCTGCCTGTAGCAGCGGCCACCAGGCCGCGTCCACGGACGCTGCGGTTGTCCAGACGCACCGCGGCGGAGCCCGGACGCAGCCTTCGGCAGCTGCTACGTGTTTAGTCCCCGGAGGTATCGGTGCCTGCTAATATCTCCGCCAGGTTGTGGAAATGCCCCTTCCCCGGGGTGGCCGTCGAGCCGCCAGCGGCGCTGCCCGTCTGCGTCAGGGCCTGGCTCAACGTTTGGTGCTGCACCAGCCAACCGGAGGCCGACTTCTCCTCCACGCTCACATTGTCCAGAAACGCCAGCGCCGCCTTGGCGCGGCCCACCGGGTCCTTCGCGTAAGGGTCGGTGAAGTTTTTCGCCTGGTCGGCCGGGCCGCTGTAATACCCCGTGGCCAGCCGCCCCTGCTGCGTCATCAGCGCCTTGGCTGCGGTTTGCTCCTGGCTAGTGAAGTGCCCGTCCTTGTTGGTCGCCACCGCGTACAGCGAGCGGCGGTCGAGGTCGCCCATCGCCGAGTTGCGGTCGGTGTCACTGCCGTCGTAGGGCTTGCCGCTTTTGTTCATCAGCGCGTACTTCTCGTCCAGGCGCTTGCGGGCGTCGGTGGCCACGTCGGCAAAACTCAGGCCCTTGGAGCTGGACACCGCGCCAGGCTGGGAAACGCCCAGTGCCAAGGCGTCGGCCGCCATGCCCTCGCGCACGGGAAAATAGGCGGAATAACTGGCGATGGCGTGGCTGTAGTCGGTCGAGGTGCCGGACAGGCTCACGGCGTTGCCGGCGTGCCGGGCGCTGCTGGCTGTGGCTTGCGCGGTGGCGCTGGCAGCACTGGTGCTGCGCGTGGCTTGGCTGGCGTAGGCGGCCGCGGCGGTGTTGGACGAGTTGTTGTTGATGATCATGCGGCTTCCCTGTCGAGGCGACGGAGTTATTTTCATTGTCGACACAATAATAGGTACTTTGTGTCAGGCATGAAATATTCTCGGCCGCCTGGGTGCCAACTTGAGGACCTGGTTGGCACCCGCCGCGGTGAAGCCATGGGGAATTATTTGCGGGGGCGGCACAACCTACCGCTGCTGAAACGCAACCTTCACCCCCAACGCAATAAACACCGTGCCGATGAATTTGCCCTCCCACTGCCGCAGCCTGGCGAGCCCCTTGGCCCAGCGGCTCAACGGACGAATGGCCAATACGAGCAGGCTGGTATACAGCGCGCTGAGCCCCGAGAAGATCAAGCCAAGCACCGCGAACTGCGCCAGCGAAGAGCCCGATGCCGGGTGAACGAACTGGGGCAGGAACGCCAGGAAGAAGATCGCGGTTTTCGGGTTCAACACTTCCGCCCCCACCGCCTGGGCGAAGGCCTGGCCGGGCGAGACAGTGGGCAGTTGGGTGACCCGCGTGGCACTTGCCTTGGCGAAGAAGGCGATAACCCCCAGGTAGATCAGGTAGCAGGCGCCGGCCACTTTGACGACGGTGAACGCCAGCGCCGAGGTCATGAGGATGGCCGACAGGCCCAGCGCAGCGCTCAAGGTATGTATCAGGTCGCCTGCAGCGATGCCCAGCCCCGTGGCCATGCCCACGGGGCGCCCGCCTTGCAGGGTGCGGGTCAGCACCAGCAACACGGCGGGGCCGGGGATCAGGAACAGGCCGATGACGACAGCGACATACGTCACGATGGAAGCCAGATCGAACATCGCGGACCACCTCAGGGCAGGAGAAGGCCCCAGTTATCCTGATTCGAAAAGCGAAAGCAACCTGCCGGGGCCGGGTCTGCTTTGGCGAACCGCAGGGCGTTGAGGGATCATTGTTTCAGGTGCGTACCCCATCCAGCATCCACCTTCCCGTAGCAGCGGCCGAAGGCCGCGTCCCCAGGCACCGCGGTTGTCCAGACAAACCCCGGTGGCGCACGGACGCAGCCTTCGGCAGCTGCTACGCGAGTGGGTATACCCCACAGATCGCGATGCAGACGGCGCCATTTCAAGACAGTTGCCGGCACGCCCTAATCAATTAATGCAATTAATCATTTGAAAGCTATTTCAGTTCGAACGCGTCGTAGACCACCGCATTGCCAAGCCGCATGGCGCTGCCCACCCCGATCGTGCGGTTGAGCCACGCGTACCGTGGCGCCGACGTCTCGAACCTCAGCGTAATCCGAAACTGGTACTGGCCCGGGTCAACGTCCTCCCCAGCCGCGACCTTCTTCATCACCTCCGCCGGCCCAAACCGATAGCCCTCGGTGCGCAGGTAAATCAAGGCGCCGTCGTCGGTCTGCAGCAGGTAACGGGTGTCGATAACGGCCACGCCGTCGGGCGTGACCACCTGCCAGTCCGCGCCGTTGTCGAGAATGGTGCCCTTGAGCCGCGGGCCTTCGAAGTGCCCGCCGGTGATGGGGATGATGCGCCGGTTGCCCTGCCCGCTGGTGGCACCCAGCTCCCAGATGGGCGCCACCAGATCAACGCTGAAGCGCGCCAGGGGTTCCAGCTTGAGCGGTGGTGGGTCGTAGGTGGCGGCTTGGGTTATGCTGGCGCAGGCCGTCATGGCCAGGATGGGCAGTTGCTTGCGCAAGTTCATGGGGCGACCTCTTGTTGTTATATTGAATAACAACATTAACTATTAATCGCCATGAAGATGCAACAGGGGGGTTTGGCTTGACCTAAACCTCGCACGCACATTTCCAGAAACAAAAGCTATAGGAAATTTCCTAGGAAAAGTCCTACAACTCCTGTGATAATCGAATAATCAGCTTACATTTTCACGCTTGCGCCTGTTCTCCTCGATAATTAACCTCCCCTTCGCCGCTGACTGATAGCGGCCGGGTTTGGTCACCCGACGGTCAACAGACGCAACAGCGTCGCCATTTCGTGCAAGCCCCTTTCTGGGCCGGCACGATGCTTTATGGCAGCTGTGCGCGGGGCATCCTAGGATGCGCCGGGATCCTGTTGCCCCGGTTGACCAACCCTCGTATAGCTGCCACCCCTTTGTTTGGTCACATTGACTGGCAGCTCCGTTAATCCAACAGGAGCTACATCATGGTCAAACCCACCCCCGATCCACCCTGCAACAAATCCCCCCGTCACCGCACCGCCCCCCCTACCGGCCGGGCGGCCACAAGGATTTATTCACAGGGAATTTGATCATGAGCGACTTTCTGGCAACCACCGCCCTGCCCTTCGGCATGCGCGACTCCCAGCAGCAACCCTTCTTCAGCGTGAACCCGGGCATCAGCCTGGAAGACACGCTGTGCCACCTGGCGCATTTGCTGCGCTGCGCGTACGACTCGGCCTACGAACTCACCGACGGCGACGGCGTTGAAAAAGGCCTGGCGTGGTCGGCGCTGCACCACATCGAAGGCGCCAAGGGCCTGGTCGATGCATTGATCGCCGTCAGGTAGCCCGCTGCGTCGCCGCGCCCTGGCGGCAGCGGCGGCGCTGCTATATCGCCATCACCGACGTTGCGGGGGTAAAATCGGCGCTTTTTACGCGTATCGAACGGATGCCCAATGAGCACTGGCAAAGCCGCAGGACTTTTATTACTCACCTCTTTCCTGGCCGCATGCAGCGTTTCCCCGCCCCGCACCCCGGATGACATCTGCGGCATCTTCCGCGAAAAGGACAGCTGGTACGACGCCGCCAAGGCCACCCAGCAACGCTGGGGCGTGCCGATCCAGGTGCCGTTCGCCATCATGTACCAGGAATCGGCCTTCCATCAGGACGCCAAGGCGCCACGCAAATACCTGTTGTGGGTGATCCCCTGGGGCCGCGTGACCACCGCGGCCGGCTACGCCCAGGCCAAGGACGAAGGCTGGAACGACTACCGCAAAAGCACCGGCCACAGCGGCGCCAGCCGCAAGGACTTCGACGACGCCATCGATTTCGTCGGCTGGTACATGGACAAGACCTACACCATCAACGGCGTGTCCAAGTGGGACGCCTATGACCAGTACCTGAACTACCACGAGGGCTGGGGCGGCTACCGGCAGCGCACCTACGCCAGCAAGGCGTGGCTGCCGGCGGTGGCGGGCAAGGTGCAGGCCCGTTCGCAGATGTACGCGCAGCAGTATGCGGGGTGCAAGGCTGATCTGGACCGCGGGTTCTGGAGCCGGTTGTGGCATTGGTTGTGAGGCGCTGACTCCCTGCAAGCCTGCGTAGCAGCGGCCGCCAGGCCGCGTCCACAGGCGCCGCGCTTTTTCCAGGTATACCGCGTTGGGGCGGACGCAGCCTGCGGCAGCTGCTACGTCCCTTGGGGAGCTACTCGACGAACCGCCGACGCCCCGCCAGGAACGGCCCATACCCCACGCATTGCGCCATGGCCGACAGTGCGCTGGCCTGGTGATGATCACGCACCCGCACACCGAGCAGGGTCAGGCAGGTGACCATCGACATCCCTGCCCCAACCCTGGCGGACACCAGCCAGACCACTGCCAAGGACGGCACCCACAGCAGGCCCGCCATGCTTCACTTGAGCCGCGCGTGCGGCATTTGCGGCCTCATGATCAGCCGGCTCTTCTCACTTGGTGAACCTGTGCCCCTAGAATGAAAAAATCTTCATAAAGGCTATATATGGTAGTGGCCAATTGCCTACAACAACGGCAAAATCCCCACTTTCCGGTGTGTATTCAGGGATCGAACAAAATGACATGGCCAGTCACCCTGCGCGTGAGCGCCACAGCATATCCTCTTGGTGTTGTGCAACGAGCTGCCTATGCACTGGCAAGCTCCTTGACCATCCAGGTTGCGCCTTCGGCAGATCAAATCGATTTGAAGATCTCGCCCCCCATTTCCGACGGCATCATGCAGGCTGATCGCGCTCGCGCGCTGGTCATTCAATCCCTGAATGACTTTGCGCTACGTGACCGTATTAACCAAGAGTCCGCTGGTATCAGGGAGTTGCTGGCACGTGCAGCCTTATCGGGTTGCGGCCTGAAATGACCCTTATTGCTACCGACGCGAGCAGCTTCAGGCTTCTCCCGCTGCGATTCATGCGCCTGCCAGAAAAGCATGCGCAGGATGTCCTGATCACTTCGGAAACAGGTGAATACCTGTTTGTCAGCGACCCACAGTTGCAGGCCCTGGTGGACAAAAAGATTCCTCCTGAAACGCCGTTTTACAAAGATCTGCTTGCGCGCCATTTCATCTATGAGCCCGGGCGCCACGACCCTATGCCTGAGATGGCGGCCCAGTACCGCAGCCGCAAGGATTTCCTTTTCCAAGGGCCGGCCTTACACATTTTCGTGGTCACGTTGCGGTGCAACCATACCTGCCAGTACTGCCAGGTGTCCCGGGCGCCCATGGCCGGCGCCGGCCATGATCTCTCGGAAGCGGACGCTCGCGCAGCAGTCGACCGAGTATTCGAGTCAAACGCGCAGGCACTCACCGTAGAATTTCAAGGTGGTGAGCCCCTCCTGGCATTCGAACGGATCCAGCAAATTGTCGAGTGGGTTGAGGCACGCAACCTGGTCGAACAACGCAACGTGCAGTTTGTCGTCACCACGACGCTGCACCACCTGACTGACGAAATTCTCGATTTCGCCAAACACCATCAGATCCAGTTTTCCACCTCGCTTGATGGGCCCGCGGCATTGCACAACGCAAACCGCCCAACGCCGTCCCGCGATTCCTACGAGCGCACCCTTGAGGGTGTCAGGCGTGTCCGTGAACACATGGGGCATGACGCGGTCTCCGCCCTGACGACACTGACAGCACGCAGCCTCGAAATCCCCAAGGCCATCATCGACGAGTACGTCAAACAAGGCTTCACCAGTATCGCGCTGCGCCCCCTCAGCCCCTACGGCTTTGCTACGCGTAGTGCGCAGAGACTGGACTATCCGATGGAGCGATTCGTCGACTTCTACAAAGAGGCCTTGGCGTATTTGCTGGAGATCAACCAGCAAGGGGTTTACCTCTCTGAAAGCTACACCACTCTTCTCCTGAGGAATGTGCTGACCCCCTTCGCCTCGGGATACGTGGATCTGCGCTCCCCTACCGGCGCGGGCACCGGAGCGCTGGTGTACAACTATGACGGCTACGTCTACCCATCCGACGAGGCACGCATGCTTCTGGAGATGGGTGAGGATGGCCTGCGCCTGGGTACAGTCCACCAGCCGCTGCATGAACTGCTGAAGTCTCCTGTAATGGAGGTACTGCTCGCCAGTGGCGTGGCCGAAGCTCTGCCTGGTTGCTCTGACTGCGCGCTGGTTCCCTACTGTGGGGCAGATCCAGTGGAGCACTTTGCCCGTCAAGGCGACCCTATAGGGCACCGGGCGCTCAGCAGCTTTTGCACCAAAAACCTTGGTTTACTTCAGCATCTGTTCACGCTGCTGCGCGATGGCGATGACGCCAGCCAAAGGGTGTTCCTATCTTGGCTGAACCGGCGCGCCTACTCCGATGTTCGTCTGGCCGGATATCGGGGGTAACCATTTTGTTGCGTAAAGACACTCACTTTGAAATTCAGGGGTTGGTCGAACCTCGGCTACTGAAAGTCGTCAGCCTTGAAGAGTTCATTGAGAAAGGCACTGCTGCCTGTGCAGGCCAAGTTGGCTTCGAGGATCTGATGCTATGGGTTGCAGAGCCCGCGCTCCAAGCCAACCTGCTTGAACTACCCCTCGGTGGTTTCATCACCCCAACTAGTACTGAGCTACCGGTGGCTATTGGGGTGTTGGCCCTCCACGGCCCGAAGGACGAGGGGGTCGTCCAGCCAGGTGATGTGATTGCGTTAACGCCCGGAAGCCCGGTAGTTCGAGTGCTCTATCGGAGGGGCTCCGACAGCAACCTGTTGTTCATGACCGACCGCTGCAACAGCCTGTGCCTGATGTGTTCTCAACCGCCCAAGGACATCGATGACCGCTGGCACATCGAGGAAAACCTACGCGTGATTGATCTGATGGATCCGCAGGAGGAGAACATCGGCATCAGCGGCGGTGAGCCAACCCTTTACCGGGAAGGACTGTTGGCCATTTTGCGTAAATGCAAAGACGTGCTCCCTCACAAGTCGATCCACGTATTGAGCAACGGCCGAACTTTCAAAGACCCCAGCTGGATTGAGGCGCTGACTCAGGTTGATCATCCACAGCTCAGCTGGGGAATTCCCCTCTATGCGGACAATCCCATAGATCACGACCACGTCGTGCAAGCACCTGGCGCCTTTAGCGAAACCTTGCAGGGGCTGTACAACTTGGCGCGCGCAAAACAGGTCATCGAGATCCGGGTCGTGCTCAACCAATTGACGACGCCGCGCCTCCCCGAGCTGGCCCACTACATTTTCCGCAATTTGTCGTTTGTACAACACGTTGCGTTGATGGGGATTGAGAGCACCGGACTTGCTCGCAAGCATTACGACGAGCTCTGGATAGACCCGCTGGATTACCAGGAGCACTTAACCCAAGCCGTTTACTTCCTGAGTAACCGAGGCCTTCCGGTGTCGATCTACAACCTTCCGCTCTGCCTAGTCCCCCCACATCTCGCGCGGTTTGCCCGGCAGAGCATCTCGGACTGGAAAAATCTGTTCATCGACGACTGTAAAGACTGCGCCGCCGCTGAACACTGTTCTGGCTTCTTCAAATCTCACACCACCCGCTGGCAAAGCCGTGGAATACAAAAACTGACGACGCAGGCTTTCGCAGCCTACGCAGGGAGCGCCCAATGAAACTGCTTGATCGCTGGAAGCTATTGATCGGAGGCGTAAGCCTGCTACCGATTGCCGGCGCGGCCATGGCCGACGCAAACCAATTGCCCCTCGCTGACATGAACTGGGCACCCAGGGACAATGCTTTACCACCCGTGTTCGCCAATACCTTGAACGCGCTCGACGTGGTCAACATGTATGCCGCTCACCGATCGCATAGCTCCCATAGCTCGCACAGTTCCCATAGCTCTCACTACAGCGGATCAAGCGGCTACAGCACGCCACGCTATTACAGCCCCCCTGTGGCGACCACGCCGAACACCTCGGGTACGTCGATATACAGCGCTACCAGGTCGACGAGTTCCTCCTCAAGCAATTCCCTTTATGGGACATCAACCGGAGGCGGGGCTACTTCCACTGCCGCTGCCCGCCCAACCGAAGCAGAGAAGAACACGCTGGTCATGAGGGTGCAGACTGCGCTGATGGTTCGTCAGTATTACCAAGGTCGTCCAGACGGTGTGATGGGCAAAGCTACCCGGGGGGCGCTCATGGCCTTCCAATCAGATTCGGGGCTTACCGTGCATGGGAAAATGGATACGCCAACACTGAACGCTCTCGGGGTGAGAATTCCCTGAGCGTGGATGCGGAGAGACAGACGGAAGCTGGCCGGGGTCATTTACTTACGCAAATTTGAGTCGACTCCGCATCAATGAAGCACACCACTAAGATAGGACATTAGTGCTTATACAGCTTAAACGCCCGATCAATCCAAACGACGTGAAAAATCCGCCCGCTACGGTAGCCAACCATCGGCACCAAATCGTAGGCCCTGAACGCCAATAGGCGGACCTCTTCCGTGATAAAGGCAGGCAACGGGGCCTTTAAACTGCCCCTATCAATATCGTCTTGAAGGCGACACTGGTTGGTGATCCATCTAAAGTCGTACCCCCACCGAGTCGCATATCTAAAAGCCTTAGAAATCATCAATATAAATCTGAAGTCCTGCTCAGTCGGGTCGATAGCCTGGTTAGGGATTCCCTATGCGGCCCTCCATTTTCGACTCGCTCGATTGCAGTTTGCCTGGCTATTTTTTATTGGGAGCTTTTAGCTGATGACTGATACACCTACGAATAAGCCGACCTCCGACAAGCACGAGGGGCTTGCCAGAAAACAACTCATCTCCCAGATCGCACTCAACTGTGTTTCGATCTTGGCGGTGCTGATTGGAGGTGTTTGGATTGCTTTCAACACCTTGTACGTGAAACAGGAACAACAGATTTCCGCCTACACGCTGCGGGAATTGGAACAGAAAACAAACCTCGCGCCACACGTGAGATCGAAGGTGACCGCGACGGTGGGCGAACCACAGGGTAATGTTGGTTCGATTGTGCAGGTGAGAGTGGAGCTTTCAAATCAGGGTACTGATGCACAGCGGGTAATTTTGGATAACGGGGCTCTGTCAGTCAGCGGTATCGTCTTCATGGACAGCATGCCTCAGTTCATCGGAGAGGTACCCATGGGCAACACCCGCTTTGAAGGCGTCCTGAGGCAAGTGGGTAACTTTATTGATATCGGAGCGGGAGAAACCTACGACATCAGCTACATATTCCGCCTGAAATCGCCTGGCACGTACTTGGTGCGATTCCTCGCCAAAATGCAGAGCCCCTATTTGGACAGGTACAAGGAAAGGGTAGGAACGTCAACGCTGCAGGATTACTCGGTGGGCGACGACCAATACATCACCGTGCCGCAGCCTCACTAGACGAACCTTAAGACACTCGTCGCATGCTACTGGATCAGCGTTGGTGAGCTAACTACGCAACTGGTGGCGACATACTGGATCAGGTTTAAGGCTACGATTGGCGAGTGCTGCAACATGCAGTCCATGCCCTGAGCTGTAGACCAAGGAGGAATGAATGGGAAGCAAAATCCCTGAGGCTAGGAACGCTCTTGGAGCAAAAGTCAGTGCACTGCAATACGAGGGGAACCCTGTAGGACAATTATCTTGCCCATCCAACGGGTGTGAAGCGCGGCTATCTTTCGTCAAGCGACATGATAGACGATACGCCACCAAGACGATTGAGGTGGCTCCTTGTTTCAGGCTGAAGAAGCGGCTCAACCACGATGCTAACTGCAAATACAATCTTGGGGGACAGCTCAGCATCATCGCAAAAGGATCGTCTTCAGATCTGTTTTCGGCCATCTCGGCGTCGAAATTTGAGTTTCGTCTTCACATACTGATCAAAGCCCTATGGGAGCTTGATGACGAAGAAGTGGATGCTCGGGGGGAGGCTGGGGATCCCCTGAATCGCAGAACAAAAGCTTTGGAAACAAGGGTCGCCTTTCGAACTATCTGAAAACCCTGGGTCAGATACTCGAGCTGAGGGCATTGTGTGAAGACAATGACGAGCTCAAAAACCTCGTTACGCTGAAATCCAAGGAAACCACCATCCCTTGGAGTAAATTCTACTTCGATCACAGCAACCTTTGCGACTTCACTCGCTACTACGGTACAGGCACCCGGACAATTCCATTGGCTATTGCCGGGTATGTTCAAGACATTCGTCCACCTAGCGAGCGCTTCCCATATCACGTGGCAGAGCTCACCTCTCCCTACGTTGAGCCCGACAAGGACGGCATCGTCCGCAAGCCCGTGCCTCAGGTGATTTTAAAACAGTCCGCCCTCGCCTCCCTGCTCAAACGCCAGCATGAATACATCTTCTTCGGGCAGTGGAAAGCCCGTGTCCGCAGAACGAGCGGCCGAGGGGAAAATTCTAACCAGACCTGGCTCTTCGAGAACATCGAAATGTACATTGACCAAGCGGATCACTTCATCGAGTGCTGAACAGGCGTCACTCTGTCCAGCACATGAAGCAGCAAGCGGCGCGCGCAGGCCACCGGCCGTAGCACATCGGGCTGAGACATGGAGTGGCTCGGTTTACGACAGCCGTCCGCAGAGCGGCAAGTCCAATGTCCAGACAACGTAAGACGCCCTCGCAAGAAAACCAGGCCTCGGAAAAAGAAAATTGAGGAAAGCAGCCATGCCCATTGCCACAATTGCAGAGCACCTTCGGGTAGCCAAACACGTCGTGGTTTTCACCGGCGCCGGTGCATCAGCAGAAAGTGGTATTCCGACATTCAGAGATGCACTGACTGGCCTTTGGGAAAAAACCTTGATGCATCGAAGCTCGCGACAGCCGAAGCGTTCCGTTCAGATCCAAGCCTTTGCTGGGGATGGTACGAATGGCGTAGACGCAAAGTCATCCAGGCCCAACCTAACGGGGGACACTATGCAATCGCACAACTCGCCAACTACGTGCCCAAATTGACGGTCTTCACTCAGAATATAGACGACCTCCACGAGCGAGCAGGAAGTTCCGCAGTGGCTCATCTCCATGGAAGTCTGCACTCGCCTCGATGCATCGACTGCAGTGCCGCACACGAGACCCCTCTCCCTTCTGAGCCAGTACCAGAAGCAGGAATTCGCATCGAACCACCACGATGCACCAGGTGTAACGGGTATGTGAGACCAGGTGTCGTATGGTTCGGCGAAATGCTTCCGGATGACGCATGGGCGCATGCAATCACTGCCGTAAAAGACTGCGACATGTTCATATCGATAGGCACATCCGGTATCGTTTATCCTGCTGCAGAATTGCCATTCGCAGCTTTAGCGAATGGCGCAAAGGTCGTGCATATCAACCCAGCACGCTTTGCGATTAGCAGTCAGGAATTATTCGTAGAGGGCACCGCAGGGCTCAGCATGACGTCTTGGGTTGAAAGGGCATTTCTCTAACAGTACGAAGCTCGAGCGTCGCATCTACCAGAGCGAAACGAGAGCGCGAGCAGTAGCCGTTGAGGCAAGTCATCTCCCCATGGGTACTGCCCTTAATTAGTAGGATCACATGCATGGCAGCAAAAAAACCGCCACACCCTTTACGAGCGAGTGAAATTGAACGTTTCGAACGAAATCTTGCGAACTGGCTGAAACTGGACGCTGCGGATGCGATGTACCACCGATTCCAAGGGATACTTGAAAGCCAAATCACGACTCTACAAATCTGTGGAGTAATCACCCGCCAAGGAGCGGTGAATTTGCTGATGCGCATGGATGAAGCGAGGCGAGAAAAGGATGCAGCCGCCGACGTCGACACACCCGGTGGCTTGAGATTGGTTTGAGACGTCGGAGGCCACATGCCCATCCCGTACCGTCTCAACCATTCGTGACCCGAGCCTGGTAAACCAACCTTGTAACGGCTCGGGCCGTCGGTGGCTCTCTCCTCTAGAGAGACTCCCCGCCGCTCCGCTGGAACTTGAGGCCAGCACGCCCCGCCTTAGAAAACTTGACCCAGCCAAAACAACGGATAGAGTCCGCCGGCTCAAGATCCTCATCGTCGGAATCAGCACGATCAACCATTCCATGGACTGTGCCAAAACCAGATACTTCCCAGGTATCAGAAGCACCCCAAAGCGGCTCGCTGAACGATCTTCCCTCCTCCAGCTCGACCGAAAATGGCTCAGATCCTGCCGCAGCGATGACACCCTCATCCGAAAGAATCACATCCCGGAGCTCTTGTTGAACGTAACCATCGAGAAACTCGGGCAGATCTGAAAACACACCATCGCGACAGCTGGCGATAGCATCGATAAAATCCTGAACAATGAAGACCTGCAGTACCTCGAGCTCAGCCAGCCGGGATACGCCGCCTTGGTAATCGAGAACGATAACCTCAGCATCAGCCAGATGATGCTTCAGATCCTCCCTACACTCTTCAACCGCAAGCGCGGCGTAGATTTTGTAGCCGAGAAACACAGCGACGACTTCCAGCGCGATACCGTGCTGGACTTTGATGCCTTTCGCGGAGAGAGAAGGTTTGGCTGCAAATGCAGCTGCCTTGACGAAGTCTGTCATCTGAAAATTCCGGAATGTGTCGCTGTGCTGGGCGTTTTGTCGTTAGCGAATAACCGGGAAATCCGGATGCCGATAGCAGAATATTGAGGCGGAGGGGACATTCTCTTTTCAAGCCGACCAGGGCTTCGGCGGAGAGCCGAGGACGATCGTATCGGGGGGGGGGGGGATGCTGGACAAGACCTTAAATGAACGATGAAAACCAGAATCTAAGACTGCTCGTCGCCCAAGGCGCGCACATCTTGTGAATGCTGTGCCACTCGGTCGCTGATTGGCGCTTGGCGGTGGCCAGAGCCCCCCGCCAAGCCCACCACAAGGCGCACGTCACTCAATCAACCAATGCGCCCGGGTGGCATTTAGGGGGCGTACTGAGCAATCGTGCGGCCGACGTGGGCATCCGCCAGCCGATAGATATTCAACAGTTCAGCATCGAAGGCCTGTGCTATCTCTTCTAGGGTTGGAGAGCCCCCCACTCGATCAAACGTGCGCCTTAGACGGGACTTCACCTTCTCGTAGATTCTGCTAAGCACCTGGTCGCTCTCCAGATACCTTCTCAAGCTAGAAAGCTTGTAGGGGTCAGTAAATCTAGCTGCCGCATCCTGAACCATCACGTCGTATTTCGACGTATCAACCGAAAATGCGGGGACAGTGTAGAAATGGTAGGCACACGCCTTCCTGATGCGCTCATCTTGCTCATAGTAGGCCTGCTGTTGCTCATCATGCTCGCGGTCAGCCTCCTCCTCTGCTGCTTCATTAGCGCTAATCATGCTCTCGACTTGCATCTCGGCTTTTGACGCGAATGCCAGCAGCTCGAGATCGTCTTCTTGGTAGGCTACCTGCTTCAGGAACGTCGCTATCCCCAGCACCTTGTACTCCAAGAAATAGTCGTAATCCGAATAGGGGTCGAAATCCGAATGACGGTCACGTCCCGTATCCTGCTGCGCTTCGAGCCGGCCCACCCACGACTGCAAATGGGTTTTGAGTGTAGCTTTCATCAATGTCCTCTTTAACTCTGAAAATCAAACCTGTTAGCAGGGTTATATCGACACCATCCCCATCACTTCTGCCCTTGGTACAGCAGCTGAGAGGTCTCGGCACAGGTGAGGGCCTCCCTACCCTACGCGTGTCTGGCGCTTCACGTTGCGGGGTTCACTGGCTCCGCTTTAAATCGATCAGCGCAGAAAATGTCTCAAAGATATTTCCCCCCTGCCGTTAACACACTGGGGCGCGGAGGCTCTAGCCCGAGCATTTTGCTTGATTTATCGATTATGTTGGAGACAGAGAGTTGAAGAATTTCACGGCGCAAAGCATCAAAGCAAAAAGCAAATTCGAAATGTGGGGGGAGCGTCATTGGGGCTGGATCGTAGCGTTTCTGTGTGCGGCGTTGGCTGGAGGGTTGGTGATTTCCCTTCGGTTTAGCGTCAGTAACACTGCCCTAGCTGTGTCCCTTGCATCGGCCGTGATGGCGATAATCGCGGGTGCCGCTGGCATGACTCTTAAAGGCAAGGCCTTGGGTTTCGTCACCTTGGCGGGAATACTAATTACAGCGGGGGTTTTCATGTGGGGCGTGAAAGACGCAGCACGACCTAACGAGCACACGATTAGCATCACCGGTGTAGAAATGGGATTCGTCATTGATCACAAGGATTGTGATTTCTCAGACCCGACCAAGCTGGTGTGCAAGGTTCGATAAGCGTGAAATGTGCCGCCCCTGTCTCTTCTTCAGGGACAGGGTCTGCCTTCTCGTGCGATCCGAAACGGCAAGTCAGCCTCCGTCAGAAGTGTAGTGGTCAACTGATCCCGGACACTGAATTGAGTTTTTCCTCTGCGACCGCAGGCGGTAGCCCTTCGTTGAATTGATGCAGTCGCCGCCAGTTGTACCGCTCCATCAAAAACCGATTGATATCTTGCTGTGCCAGCACAGCGCTCATGTAGCCCACCGTCGGTATCCATTCAGTCTTCAGGCTGCGAAATAGCCGCTCCACCGGCGCGTTGCCGTGGCAGTTGCCGCGCCGACTCACGCTCTGCGTGAAGCGGTATCTCCAAAGTCTCTGTCGGAAACTCCGGCTGCCGTATTGGCTGCCCTGGTCGCTGTGAAACAGCACATTCTGAGGCCGGCCACGCTGCTCATAGGCCATATCCAATGCCTTGATCACCAGGCCGGAGAAAGCCCAACCTACAACACGGCGGGCACAAAGGTCGATGACAGCCGCCAGATAGTGCCATTGGCCTTCAGCCCAGACGTACGTAATGTCACCGCACCAGACTTTGTTCGGGGATGCCACGCTGAACCCGCGATCAAGCACGTTCGGGATATCAGGCCGCTCCACGGTAGCCTTTTTGTAGGCATGGGAGCCCGGCTGTTTGCTGATCAAGTTCAGATCGCGCATCAACCCACGTACTTGGAATCGCCCGATCTGCATGCCGTCCTCTTTCATCATCAGCATGATGCTCCGGCTGCCCGCAGCGCTTCGGCTTTGCGTAAACAACTCGTTCACGCGACTACGCAAGACTACTCGTTCGGCATCCGGATACCGACGTTTCCGGCAGTACGCGTAGTAGCAAGATCGGGTGACATCAAATACCGAGCACAACAGCTCAACAGGCTCTTAGCCCGCAGTTGATCGATTAACGCGAACGCTCGTGTTCCTCGGCCATCAAGAGCGCGGTGGCCTTTTTTAAGATCGATTTTTCCCGTTCTAGCCGATTGATACGGGCTTCGAGTTCCTGGATTTTTTGCTGCTCTGGCGTCAGAGCCTTGCTGGTGGGAGTAACACCGCCACGTTCTTGCTGAAGCTGGCTCACCCATCGACGAAGCGCCGATTCGACCAATCCGAGCGAACGGGCGGCTTCGATATGGCTGTAGCTTTGGTCGAGCACCAGGCACGCAGCCTCGCGCTTGAACTCAGGGGTAAAGGTACGACGTTGCTTGGTCATCAGACACCTCTCTATGGCGAGCATTCTCGCCTAAATGGGTGTCCGGTTTCATTAGACCACTACACTTCCTCCTCTAATGATTTCGTCATGGGCGTCCGTTGCCCCCCCCACTCCATTTCGAACCACCCGCACTCAGGAGAAAAAGGTTGTCCTTTTTGACTATGTCCCGGCGGCTACAGATGGATGTGGTGGCGTCGTGATCGGGAGGCGACTATGAGGAATCTGGTACGGCAATACAAAGCTTTAGAGACCTATCGCTCTCATCGATTTTAGGTAAGACTCCGACGAACCATTTCTAACGGAAATGACCACCTTTTCGACCTCCTTCCAGGTTCGCCCTTTAAACTCAGGGCGAGCGCGACGAATTATTTTCGCAAGTTGCTCATTGTCGTAGTGTGCAAAGTTACTAATAAGCGTCAGGATTGCAAAATTAGTATTAATGGAACCGCAAGCCTCTTCATAAGCTCGCCTTCTTTCCAAGGTTTTCAGCCTTGCGAGCTGACAAGATTCGATAACCGCGAATGCCCTGGCCTTCTGCTTTTCATCACCGATTGCCTCGAATATATATCCTTCTCGAATTAAGAGGTGTTCGCTGTAGCGGTGCAGATAAGGATGAATCCAGTTGAAATCATCTGCACCTACCGGGTAAGGGCAATTGGGCGTAAGAGTCACACTTAACACGGGATCATCGGTTTTATTTTTGTTGCATGACTTGCAAGCAGCAACTAAATTCATGCGCTCGTAAGTAAACCTTTCCATTCCGACAATTGTTTTGGCGACGATATGGTCAATTTCGTTACGACCCAAATCAATACTTATTCGCCTGCGGCAATATGCACATGCATAATTTTGTTGTTTAAGCAGTTTTTTTCGCAGCCTATCACGAACATTTGCCAAGGATGCCTTTGTCCATTCCTTATGCTTACCCTTGAAATACTTTTGTATTGCTGCGACATCTGATTTCGACCATTGTGCAGGCGAAAGAATTTCAAAGCCAGTCATGACACACCAATAATTTTCTTTATGGAAATTAGTAGCGATAGAACCGGGTCTTCCTCCGGTAGGCCAGAGGTAAAATCTTCGATCCTCACAAGCAGAGACTTTATTTTTCTTTTGTTTTTTTTCACGCCTTCGGATACTGACTTTAGAAGCAAGTCTAATGCACCTACCAATTCAGGAGACCGTGTACTCTTGAGATCAAACTTATCTTCTAAGATATCATTCGACTGCCATCCCGCTGGAATCTCAGACGGCACTGCCACGATATCACCGCTCAACTCCTCTCTACGTAATATAATAAGGTCGGTATGAGTCGGACTCATACTGCTAACAATGAGAGGGGAGTGAGTTGCGACAACAATATGGCAATCTCTAGATTCCACCAGCGCAGAAGACAGGTCTCCCATATACTCACGTTGCCAAGATGGATGCAAGGCGCTTTCCGGTTCGTCGATAAGTACAAGCATGTTATCTCTCGCACGTAAAGCTAAGCTAACAAATGTAGAAAACAATCCCCATTGGCCAGCGCTGAAGTCTTCAGGGGTGCGGCCGTTGAATGACGGACGCCTCAGAGCTATCAGATTATAGCGCAACGCTTCGCTTACTAATTCTCGATGATAAGTAAGGCAGATATCGTCGGATAACAGATCAAAAACTACGGGCTCGCCACGACTGGCCTTGAACTGCGACATTATCGCCTTGCGCTTATCTATATCCAACATTAGCGTGGCTGGTTTGGTAAAACGGCTGTCGTCACCCGACGAGCCAGGCTGCGACTCTATAAATAGTTCGAAACGCGTAGAGATTCCCGTTTTTTCAGATATCTTTGCAATGAAGTTTTTTAGATTATCCGATACGCCATCTCGGCTTAATGCAGCTGAGACCAACGCTTGCACGCTCTGATTTCTGCTGACTAAATTTTGATTGTGACGCGGACCTATATACTCGTAGATTTCAGCTGAATACCGCCCGTCAGGTCGAGTATTGCCTTGTCGTTTTTTTGTCGGAAATCTATCATTAGGAATTGCAGACAGCGCGATAATAATAGAAGGATTGCTGGAAAACTCTGTGCCGATAGAGTGGTATTTCATACCATTTAAAAATTCATGCTCTTTTAGGGCATCGTCAAGCAATCCCCGCAATATCGTGCTTTTTCTCGTGCCATTGGCACCGAGCAAAATAGTTACTCTGTTTTTCTTTGAGCTTGAGTAAGGGAGAACAACTTGATCGCGCCGTTCTGTAGGGAGATGGAATTTTCTTATTTGCAACTTACCAATCCTTTATGTTGACCGCGTCACCCGACTGATGAGACCTCGCAACGAGATCCTAAAAAACGCTAGCCGCTTGAGGATAGCTAGCCTCATAGGTTTCTGCTATCACTATTGACACGTCGTATCTGAGGCTCATTTTCTTCGTTACAATATCAACAACTCGCTGTTTGATGATGTAGGCGGCACGACAGACTCCCAAAGATGGCTATCGACGGACAGCAATTGGCCGACCTTTGCGGAGCCTCTGAGGCTGCAATGAGTCGAAAGCGATCAAGTTTCGCCCCCCCCCCCCCGCCAGAGACACCTCAGCCGTCCAAACGCTTATGCATGGGCGTGCATGCCAGTTCAAGCCCCGAGGGCGAATACAGATACCGCCAACCTCCCCGGGGTAACCACACCGATGATAGAACGCAGTGGCATTCGGGGTCGCGTCCAGATGAATTTCAGCAAGTCCGGCCGCAAGCGCCAGTTGATCCAGGTGCTGGATCATGGCCTTGCCAATGCCCTGCCCCATGCACGCGGGCAGCACAAAGAACGCGCCCAGCTCCCGGGACTGGAAATCAATCAGCTTCGTAGCAACCGCCACTTTGCCCCACCATGCAATGTGGTACCGGCGCTCCACTCTTGCACGGTACCGGTCCGTCAGCGGCACCTGCGTCCAGGCTTGAACCTGTTCTGGCGTGTAGACGGTAATACACCGATGCGATGCTAAGGTCGCCCATCTGACGCTTGCTCGCCCCTCTTGCCGCATGTTGCTGATGCGATGTTGCGGACGTCTGGCGGGGTGCTGCTGCGTGACGCAAATGCTCCGGACCTGTAATATCATCATGCCAGTGTTCACTGTATCTGTTCAGCCCGTGCGGGCTCGAGAGTGAGAGGCCTGCTAAGACCATTCCATTCGACAGCCAAGCGTTAGGCGAACCGAACGGAGAGGAGCCGATCCCAAAACCGCTGACGACCCACACGATCATTCACGACCATCGAGCAAGGACATAGCTCATGTATCTAGGCTTCGAGATCAACGAATACCTTCCCTTGGGCACAGTGCTCGACTCAGAGGTCTCTGAGTTCAAGAGTCAGGCGAAGGGGCAGTACCGAGATTTGTCGACTTACCTTGTTGGACAGGTGAAGGGAAAGGATGTTATTGATGCGGAAAAAATAGCCCAGCACCTTTTCCCCTCGCAGGACAATGCACATATTTTCCTTTCCCACTCGCACGCTGATGAGGACGATGCTATTAGGCTGGCTGTTCTGCTTCAAAAAAAGGGATTGAACGTCTTCGTCGATTCGTGTGTATGGGGATACTTCCAGAATCTGGTAAACGACCTAAATCAGCAGTACTCCGAACCTGAACTAGCTAACGGTATCACTCATTATAACTACACGAAGGCTACCCAGGTATCCGTGAACGTGCACATGATGCTGGTAGGCGCCCTTCAAGCGATGATCGACCGCACCGAAACCTTTATATTTTTGAACACCAGCAACTCCGCCCCACTGAAAAACTATGAGAGCTTTGATCGCACCTTCTCCCCCTGGATTTACTCGGAGCTCCAGTTCAGCCAGTTCGCTGAGCAGCGCATCCCGCCACGGGTATCGAATGAGTCGGCGATCACTCTCGATAGCATTCAGGAGCGCCGCATCAAGACAATTGCTCGTGCTGACATGACGATGGCCTACAAAGCATTCAACAAGCACTTGCCCAAGGTAAGTGGCAGCAGTCTAAAGCACTGGTATACCGAGCTCTCGAGTCGGGGCTTGGCTGCATTGGACAACCTATACAAGACGACAAACCTCACGAAAGAATTCGAGAAAGCTCGTCAGGCCACCTATAAAGACAGGTAGCCAATACTGCTGCGGCATATTGAAAATATCCAGGAGGAGTGCACCATGGCTAGAAACGTTTTCTTCAGTTTCCACTTTGATAACGATTGTTGGCGCACTCAACAAGTGCGAAACATGGGGGCATTACACGGGCAAAAGCTGTACACCCCGAATGCTTGGGAAGAGGTGAAGCGAAAAGGCAACGCAGCTGTTGAGCGCTGGATCGATGAGAACATGCAGGACAAGACCTGCGTGGTTGTACTGGTCGGTTCTCAGACCTCACAACGGCCATGGGTCAGACAGGAGATCATCAAAGGCTGGAACGCAGGCAAAGGGGTTCTGGGCATCCGGATACATTCATTGCTTGACGAAAAACAGAGCCCCTCGTTACTGGGAGTAGACCCTTTCAGCGTGATCAATCTGGGCCAGCAAAAACTGTCATCCCAGGTCAAGCTCATCACACCGCCAGGGTCTGACAGCAAAGCCGTGTACGCATCAATCCAGCAAAACATCGAGTCATGGATTGAGAACGCGATCAAGGTCCGAAAGGCATGCCGGGGCTAGGGCCCCTTTCCGTCGGCTACCATACCGCACAAGTCACAGGGATTTGATCGCATGACCCAATCACCCAAGGCACGTTTTTTGAGCGAGTTTCCCAAATCCCTTCATGAAGGAAACGGCGCCATTTTCGTGGGAGCAGGTGTGTCAATGGCCGCAGGTTACCCAGGCTGGTCGACCCTGCTTCGGGACATCGGAACACAGCTCGGAGTGAGTTCGAAGGATGTCCACGATCTGGCAGCGCTTGCTCAGTGGGCTATTGGTGCACACGGAGAAAATCGGGTCAGGGACATTATCCGAAAGGAGATACTTCCCGAGAAGGAAATCCCGGAAGCAGTACGCGTGATCGCCCAACTGCCCGTCAAGCATATCTGGACGACTAATTACGATCTGCTGGTGGAGCGGGCATTTCGTGAGATTAATCGCCCAATTGATCCAGTGTCGTCAGCAAAGGGATTATCGCAAAAGCCTCTGCCTGGCGCGACACGTCTGTACAAAATGCATGGGTCGGTTGAGCGGACAGACGACATCGTGATTTCTACAGACCACTACGAGCTATTCCGGAAAACACGTCGTGCGTACCTACCTCTTTTCGAAGCCCATCTGACAAGCATGTCTATGCTTTTCATCGGTATCAGTTTCACCGATCCCAACGTCAGGCATGTCCTTTCGCTGATCAGGGAAAGTTTTCTGGATGAGCCTCCCGAGCACTTCGCGATAGTGAAGCCACCTCAACGAAAAGAATTTGGTAGCGCTGCAGAATACAAAGCGAGGTTGAGCCAGCATAAGCTGTGGGCAGCTGATCTGAAGCGCTATGGGCTGATCGCGGTCGAAGTAGACAGCTACCAGGAGATACCTCAGCTGCTTCGAAAAGTAGAAGAGCAGGTGGCCGCTAGACGAATCTGGGTGAGTGGCAGCTGGCCTCTTGAGCACGGTGGGTCACACAACGTCGATATGCATGCGCTGGCCGAGTCACTCGGAAGCAAGATAGGGGAAACGGGGCGCGACCTGGTGACTGGGGCAGGCTTGCTGGTTGGATCTGCTTCCTTGTCAGGCTTCTTGGCGGCGCTACGCGATGTCGGAGAATGGAACATGGAGCGTCGATTGATTGCTCGCCCCTTCCCTCAACCCCTCGCCGGCAACCCGCCCAATAGGGCCCAATGGTCTGCGCTCCGCTCTGAACTAGCTAGGCAAGCAGGGATCGTCATTTTTCTAGGAGGCGCTAAGCTTGAAAACAACGTACTGGTCGAGGCTGGTGGTGTTTTGGAAGAGTTTGAACTTGCAGTGAAGGCGGGGGCATTCGTCATACCTGTAGGTGCCAGCGGAGGAGCGGCGAAAGGGATCAGTGAACGCCTCATAGGAACGAAAAACTCTGCGGTGAAGTCTGGTCTCAGGCCAACCGATAGAGAATTGACGAAGCTTTCGAACCCCAAGCTCATGACGTCACCACAGGGCCGGGAGAAGCTCATGGAGGTTATCTTCAAGATCATTGATCGATTCTCACAGCAGAGCTGATACGCCGGTTTCTATATGATCTGAATCCTGTAAGGCTCCGCTCTGTAGTGGTCTAATGAAACCGGACATCCATTTAGGCGAGAATGCTCGCCATAGAGAGGTGTCTGATGACCAAGCAACGTCGTACCTTTACCCCTGAGTTCAAGCGCGAGGCTGCGTGCCTGGTGCTCGACCAAGGCTACAGCCATATCGAAGCCGCCCGTTCGCTCGGTTTGGTCGAATCGGCGCATCGTCGATGGGTGAGCCAGCTTCAGCAAGAACGTGGCGGTGTTACTCCCACCAGCAAGGCTCTGACGCCAGAGCAGCAAAAAATCCAGGAACTCAAAGCCCGTATCAATCGGCTAGAACGGGAAAAATCGATCTTAAAAAAGGCCACCGCGCTCTTGATGGCCGAGGAACACGAGCGTTCGCATTAATCGATCAACTGCGGGCTCACGAGCCTGTTGATCTGTTGTGCTCGGTATTTGATGTCACCCGATCTTGCTACTACGCGTACTGCCGGAAACGTCGGTATCCGGATGCCGAACGAGTAGTCTTGCGTAGTCGCGTGAACGAGTTGTTTACGCAAAGCCGAAGCGCTGCGGGCAGCCGGAGCATCATGCTGATGATGAAAGAGAACGGCATGCAGATCGGGCGATTCAAGGTACGTGGGTTGATGCGCGATCTGAACTTGATCAGCAAACAGCCGGGCTCCCATGCCTACAAAAAAGGCTACCGTGGAGCGGCCTGATATCCCGAACGTGCTTGATCGCGGGTTCAGCGTGGCATCCCCGAACAAGGTCTGGTGCGGTGACATTACGTACGTCTGGGCTGAAGGCCAATGGCACTATCTGGCGGCTGTCATCGACCTTTGTGCCCGCCGTGTTGTAGGTTGGGCTTTCTCCGGCCTGATGATCAAGGCATTGGATATGGCCTATGAGCAGCGTGGCCGGCCTCAGAATATGCTGTTTCACAGCGACCAAGGCAGCCAATACGGCGTAACCGTCCGGGCATTACACCTTTCCTGAAGCTTTAGGTGAAAGTGTCCTCAAATATGCGGACGGCGTCGCCTTTATTGGCTAGGATCGTGAGGTGTAGACGGCGGACGTGCACAGCGATTAGGCATAACGGATACGTTGCTTTGTAAGGATAAATACCCAATGAGCCAACTAACGGCGCTAATTGCTGAAGCTAGGGCAGGACTCTCAATCCAGGAAAGCATCCCACAGGCAAGGTGGGAGGCAATCGCCAAACGATGCCAGAGCGAAGAAGTTGCCGACATCAAAGGGCGAATAGAGTCGCTAAAACTAGAGTTGGAGTCAGTCGAGGAGTGGGATAGCGACACCCAAGACGAGATCAACGTAGCAATCTCTAAGTTTTCATATCTACTGAGGCTTGCCTTGGCCAATGCCTAAACAGCGTCGTTTGTTTAAAGGGGTGTCTGCCGAACAGGTTTGAGTGATCAAACTGGCACCCACCTGTGCGGCAACAGCTCGGTAATCTCACTCGCACGCTGCGTCGGCAGGCGATGGAGGACATCTTTTAAGTACGCATACGGATCATGCCCGTTGAGCCGCGCCGACTGGATCAGACTCATGATCGCCGCCGCGCGTTTGCCGCTGCGTAAAGAACCTGCAAACAGCCAGTTTGAGCGCCCAAGTGCCCACGGCCGGATTTGATTTTCGCACCAGTTGTTATCGATGGGCACAGCACCATCATCGAGATAGCGCGTGAGCGCTATCCAGCGTTTGAGGCTGTAATCCAAGGCTTTGGCGATGGCCGATCCCTCCGGCACAAGCTGCCTCTGGGCGATCATCCAGGTATGAAGGGCGTCGATGATCGGCGCTGCTTTCTCTCGCCGTATTCGCTGTCGGTCGCCGGGTTCCAGTTCGCGAACCTCTCGCTCAACTTTGTACAAGGCCGCGATGTAGTGCAGTGCTTTTTCGGCGATCTGGCTCTTGTTGGTCGCGTGCAAGTCGAAGAACTTGCGCCGTGCATGGGCCATGCAGCCGATCTCCGTAACGCCCAGCTCAAATCCTGCCTTGTAGCCAGCGAAGTCATCGCATACCAGCTTACCGTTCCAGTTGCCCAGGAAGTTCCGGGCATGTTCACCAGCGCGGCTCGGGCTGAAGTCGTAAACGACCGCCACCAGATCGGAGAACGGGCTAGTGGCATAGGCCCAGACGTAAGCGCGATGGGTTTTCTTCGCGCCAGGAGTCAGCATTTGTACCGGGGTCTCGTCGGCGTGGACGACACCATGCGTCAGCACGGCTTCGCGCAGCGCGTCCACCAGCGGTTGTAATTGCACGCCGCAGTTGCCCACCCACTGCGCCAAGGTGGAGCGAGCAATAGGCAGTCCGGCGCGGCCGAAGATTTTCTCCTGCCGGTACAGCGGCAGATGGTCGGCAAACTTGGCCACCATGACGTGGGCCAGCAGGCCCGCTGTCGGTATGCCTTTGTCGATGACATGCGCCGGTACCGGCGCCTGGATCAGCGTTTCGCACTGCTCGCAGGCCCATTTCCCACGGATGTGGCGCTCGACACTGAAGACGCCCGGTGTGTAGTCGAGCTTTTCGCTGGAATCTTCACCGATACGCTTGAGGGCGCAGCCGCATTGGCAGTGGCTGTTTTCTGGTTCGTGATGGATCAGCGTGCGAGGGAACTGCGCTGGCAGCGCAGCGCGCTTGGGTTGCTGGCGTACTTTGCCGTCAACGGGTGCCGGTTGCAGTGCTTCAAGCTCAGCTTCAATAGCGGCGATATCGGTGTCGATCAAGTCGTCGAGCAAACTGGCTTGATCCGGACTTAGTTGCTCGCTGCGCTTGGTAAACTTGAAGCGTTTGAGGAGCGCAATCTCGTGGGCCAGCTTCTCGTTGACCGACTTGTGGTGATTGATTTGCTTGTCCATCGTCTCGACGCGCTGGATCAACTGCGCCGCCAAGGCACGCAGCTCTTCAGGGTTTAATTGATCGAGATTCGGATGCGAAGTCATGCCGCCAATTCTGCCAGAGAGGACTAGTGGCGGCGATAGACTGATGGGCTAATTGCGCTGACAAGCGCCCCATTGCAGACGATTTAGAGCACCGTGATGGCGCCTCCGGAACCGACGCGTTGCCAAGGTAAACCGAGCACTAAGGCTTGAAGTTACTCTGCATCCAACTCGACTTCAGAACCGTGCCGCACGCCTGGCCAAAAGAAACGACCTTGATTCAAGCGCCGGGCAGCCAACCAAATCCCCACACCGTCATGCACCAGCACTTTCATACGATTGGCGCGGCGGTTGGCGAACAGATAAGCACAGTGCGGCTTCGCCGCACCGAACACCGCGACAACTCGCGCCAGCGCAGTTTCAGTGCCAGCGCGCATGTCCATGGGCTCGATGGCGAGCCAGATGGTGTCGATGCGGATCATCGCAGCAGGTCTCGCAGGAAAGCGAAACATGCCGCTGCATTTTCCCCCGGCCAGCTCACCACGACTACGCCTTTTGAATGAGGCACTTCGATTCGAATCGTGGCCGGAAGAACTTGAGGGGCCGCTGTCGAAGACAATGCCTTGACGGGAATAAAAGCAGTTTGCAGTGCCAGGTTTTTCTGCCCATGCACCCGAATCCATTTATGGACGAGGTTGGCATTGAGGTTGTGGGTCAAGGCGATATTGGCAATCGAGGTGTCAGCTTGCGCACACTCGGCGATGACCTGAGCCTTAAAGGACTTGGAATAGGAACGGCGTTCTTGTGGCATGGGCGCCCGCTTTAAAAGGCTAAAAATGGTGTCCACTTAAATTTAGGTGGACACCATCGCCTTAAGCGATGGCATCAGGAAGGTGTGTTGCCCGGACGGTTACAATACGGCAGCCGGAGTTTCCGACAGAGACTATGGAGATACCGCTTCACGCAGAGCATGAGTCGGCGCGGCAACTGCCACGACAACGCGCCGATGGAGCGGCTATTTCGCAGCCTGAAGACTGAATGGATACCGCCGGTGGGCTAGATGAGCGCTGTGCTGGCACAGCAAGATATCAGCCGGTTTTTGATGGAGCGGTACAACTGGCGGCGACCGCATCAATTCAAAGAAGGGCTACCGCCTGCGGTCGCAGAGGAAAAACTCAACTCAGTGTCCGGGATCAGTTGACCACTATAAACGTACTGCAGGTTGATCTACGATGCCTTGGGCGCTTCCTTTTTCATCGCAAAAACCTCTTCCCGGGCAGGGGCCAGCATTTCCAAACAGCTTTTTGTCAGATTCTCATGCTCCATCAACATCTCTGCCAAAGCCTTCCCAATAATCTGAAACCTATCACAGGCTTCATCATCTTTTGCACGATCTGCAATGTGAGACGCAGCTACGCAATAGAACTGAATTGCATTGGTCGCCAGATAGAAAGAGAATGAGATTTTCTCAGCTCGATTCCCATCAAACTGCTCCCTCTTCTCCTCATCGCTAACAGGAAGTGCCTCTGAGAAAAACCGGTTAAACAGGTCATTGCTAAAGCTATGCGTGGAATCCGAAGCAGGTGCAAAAAGTACATGGTAGCCATATTCATACCCAGTATCTCTAAATCGGCTATAGGCATCGGGCCAACCCTTGACGCCCTTGGAGTCCAGATCGCCAAACATGCCTCGGATCAAATCCAGCGACTGCTCAAAGCCAGAAGACCTTTCAATGCTTTCAGCATCTTTACTTCTTACTGCGTAACGGTTCCACTTCCGCGCTCTTTCCTTGGCCGTATTAAAGTAATTCAAGAAAAGGGACTTCGGGGTATTGGAGGTAACATCCTTATTGAAGAACATTATATTTATTGAGTTCTCAAGCGACGTGCGAGATAACGTCTCCGCAGCAGAGTAGCTTCCTATTTTCAGGCTTTGAAGCATCGCCCTGTTGAGATCTTCAACAATCTCCGCTGCGGCGTAACAGCACACCTTAGTAGGCATTTTGAAATCGCCCACACCATTCAAACTGACTCCATGCAAGGTCTCCTCAATATGGCGTTGCAGTTCCTCAAGAGCTGGCAGGTGGCGGGCATGCTGCAAATGTGGTTTTGTGAAATGCTTTTCTCTATCGAAGCTATCCATCTCTCGCCCTAATTTCTCAAAGTTACACAGGCAAGGCGCCTGGCCGTACCTGGCGTTCTAACAGCCTTTCCAGCCTGACCTTGGTAATACGTCACGACTCGTAAGCTCAACCTCGCAAAGCAACTGCGAACTGCTGCACGAGTAAAGCGATTGTCCTCAAAATAGAGGATGGAAGCCCGAAGGGCCAAAAGCGGCCATTTATGGCCAGGCTTGGTTTGATCTGGTCAACCAATCCCGGACATTTGTTTAGGAGCTACGCCGCCAGCTTTTCATGCTCGACCGGCGTGCGGTACTCGTTATGGCTGTGAAGCCGGACCTGGTTGTAATGATGGATCACGTATCGAAGCACATCCGGCCTGGCCTTCGCCTCGTCCTGGTAGCCTTTCTTGGGTATCCACTCTGACTTCAGACTGCTGAAAAAACGCTCCATCGGTGCATTATCCCAGCAGTTTACACGCCGGCTCATGCTTTGCCTCATCCCGAATCCTTCAAGCTTGTCGCGAAATAGCTCACTGCTGTACTGACAGCCTTGATCCGAATGGAACATGACCTTGTCGGGCATTCCGCGGGCCTGATAAGCCAGCTCCAATGCCTTGCACGCCAATGCCGAATCGGGGCTTTTGGAGATGGCCCAACCCACGATCCGTCGGGCATACAGGTCGAGGACAGCCGCCAGATAGAGCCAATGCGTCCCCGCCCAGATATAGGTGATATCACCACACCAAACCCGATTGGGCGCCGACACTTCGAACTGGCGCTCCAATAGATTGGGTGCAAATTTTGCCTCCACCGTGGCCAGGCGATAAGGGTTTGGCCGACGTTGAATGCTCCGCAAATCAGCCTCGGCCATTAAACGTCCGGCCAAAAAACGCCCCACCTGCTCGCCCTGGGCCTTGAGTGCCGCAGATAATACCCGTGCGTCCATTGAGCCTCGACTTTCGGCGAGCAGCCCTGCGGCCAACGTTTCAGCCGTTCCCGGTCTGGATCGGGGCAATTGCGGCGCTTGAGATGCTCGTAATAACCGCTGCGGCTTACCCCAAAAACACGACACAAATCAGTCACCGAGAAACGCTCACTTAACGCATCGATCAAAGCCTTCGATCGAGGGAATCGTTCATCAAGAGAGCGGTAGCCTTTTTTAAGATTTCCCTCTCCAGCTCGAGCTTGCGGATTTTTACCTGCAGCGCCTGGATTTGCTGTTGTTCAGGAGTCATAGCTGAAGCCGTTTCGGGGGTGATGCCGAAACGCTCTTGGCGGAGTTGTTCCACCCACCGACGCAGTGCGGTCGGGCCCACGTCCATGGCTTTGCAGGCTTCTGGAGTGGTGTAGCCACTATCAAGAACAAGGGCCGCTGCCTCATGCCTGAACTCTGTCGAAAAATTTCGTCGGGACATCGAACACCTCTTGGTTGAGCGGTAGATTACCGCTCCTTTGGGCGTGTCCGGGATAATTAGGCCACATCAGGGTGGAGTATTACTACGACGGGAGGGATGAGGACGGGAGGCGTAAAGAGGTGCCGCTGGGTAGCGACCTGGATGTGGCGAAGGTGCAGTGGGCAAAGCTGGATAGGAAGGCAGTTCCGAAGATCGTTCGCCTGATGAGCCACCTGTTTGACCGGTACGAGCGGGATGTCATACCGACCAAAAAACCACGTACACAGAAGGACAATTTGGCCGAACTGCGTCAGTTGCGGAAAGCGTTCGACAGCGCCCCGATTGACGCGATCCCCCCCCCCACACCCTTGCTCAGTACCGAGATAAGCGAACAGGCAAGGTCAGGGCAAACCGGGAAATAGCGTTGCTTTCCCACATGTTCAACATGGCCAGAGAGTGGGGCATCACCGACCGCGTCAACCCTGCAACGGGCGTGCGGAAGAATAAAGAGAAGCCGAGGGATTTTTACGCCAGCCCGGTTATCTGGGATGCGGTCTATGCCAAAGCCTCTCCGGAATTGCGTGACGCAATGGACCTTACCTATCTAACCGGCCAGCGCCCGGCGGACGTGCTGGCATTCCGCGCAACTGACGTGATCGATGGGTATTTACAGATCGCCCAGGGCAAGACAACAAAGAAGCTGCGTATTCGCCTTGGCACCGGTGAGGATGAAAGCCAGCTATCGGTCCTGCTGGAGCGCCTGCTGTTGCAACGCCGAGAGCGAGGAGTGCGGAATCCGTACCTGATCAATACTGAGGACGGCCGAAATGTCACGAAATCAATGCTGAGGCTGAGGTGGGATGATGCGAGGGCAGCGGCTGCGAAACAGGCTCTGGAAGACCTGGACAGCGTGCTTGCAGAGAGTATCAAGGGCTTTCAGTTCAGGGATATCCGTCCCAAGGCTGCAAGCGAAATCGAAGATCTTGGCCAGGCCAGCCGCCTGCTTGGGCATACGGACAAGCGCATTACCGAGGTCGTTTATCGCCCTGTTGGCGAGATTGTAAGCCCTACAAAGTAGGCCCGAGCCAGCCAATAGTTGCGGAACACATCGAAATGATGCGGAACACATCCGATGCGACTTGACCAGAAATCCCAAACCCCAGAAACAAAAAAGCCCTGAATAATCAGGGCTCTAACAAAGAAAATGTGGCGGAAGCGTAGAGATTCGAACTCTAGGATAGTTGCCCATCGACGGTTTTCAAGACCGTTGCCTTAAACCACTCGGCCACGCTTCCAGCTTGTTGCGGCGTGCATAATACCCGATTGAAACACACTGTCAAACTCTCTTCATTTCCCCTTGCAGCATGTCTGTTATGATCTTTGCATCTGAACGTTTCAAACGCGGTTTTCAACCCAAAGGAGTCTCGCCATGCGCGAACAGGATTACGCAGTCAATAGCAGGCAGCAGGCCGACCAGCTAGAGGTCAGCAAGGTCCTGCGCAACACCTACGGCTTGCTGGCCATGACCCTGGCCTTCAGCGCCGTGACCGCCTACGTGTCGCAGCAGATGCACGTGGGCTACCCGAACATTTTCGTGGTGCTGATCGGCTTCTACGGCCTGTTCTTCCTCACCACCAAGCTGCGTGACTCCGCCTGGGGCCTGGTGTCCACCTTTGCCCTGACCGGTTTCATGGGTTACCTGCTGGGCCCTATCCTCAACCGTTACCTGCACATGCAGGGCGGTGCCGAGGTGGTCAGCTCGGCGTTTGCCATGACGGCGCTGGTGTTCGGCGGCCTGTCGGCCTACGTGCTGATCACGCGCAAGGACATGAGCTTCCTGGGTGGCTTCATCACTGCGGGCTTCTTTGTGCTGCTGGGTGCCACCGTCGCGGGCATGTTCTTCCAGATCAGCGGGCTGCAACTGGCGATCAGCGCGGGCTTCGTGCTGTTCTCGTCGGTGTGCATCCTGTTCCAGACCAGCGCGATCATCCAGGGTGGTGAGCGGAACTACATCATGGCGACCATCAGCCTGTATGTTTCGATCTACAACCTGTTTGTCAGCTTGTTGCAGTTGTTTGGCCTGATGGGTCGTGATGACTGATTAGGTGGTTGTGTTGGAAAAGCCCGCTTCGGCGGGCTTTTTTGTGGGCGGCGCATATCGCGCGGACCTGTAGCAGCGGCCGCAGGCCGCGTCTTTGGCCCCGCGTTGGGGCAGGTACACCGCGGGGTGGCGGGACGCAGCCTTCGGCAGCTGCTACGCGGGATAGTGGATACCGCGCGAGCCTGTAGCAGCGGCCACAAGGCCGCGTCTTTGGCGCCGCGTTGGAGAAGGTGCACCGGGTGGCGATGCGCGGCGCAACGGTAGTGGCCTTGTGGGGTGCTTATCCGTAGAATTGCGCTCTTTTTTTCGCCAAGGCCCTGCCATGACTGTTCATCAACAGCCCTCCCCGCCCCCTAGCCAAGACCTGGTGCTGGGGCTGGAAGACCGTCCCCGCCCGGTGATTGCCCTGCTGGCTGCGCTGCAGCATCTGCTGGCGATCATTGTTCCCATCGTGACGCCGGGGCTGTTGATTTGCCAGGCGCTGGGCGTTTCGCCCCATGACACCAACCTGATCGTGTCGATGTCGCTGGTGATTTCCGGTATCGCCACCTTTGTGCAGTGCAAGCGCTTCGGGCCGTTTGGCGCGGGTTTGCTGATTGTGCAGGGCACCAGTTTCAACTTCGTCGGGCCGCTGATTGCCGGTGGCGCGCTGATGGTGAAGCAGGGCACGCCGGTTGAAGGCGTGATGGCGGCGATTTTCGGCGTGGTGATTGCCGGCTCGTTCGTGGAGATGGGCATTTCGCGCATTCTGCCGTTCGTGAAGCGGCTGATCACGCCGCTGGTGACCGGCATCGTGGTGCTGATGATTGGCCTGACGCTGATCAAGGTCGGCCTGATCAGCATGGGCGGCGGCTTCTCGGCCATGGCCAACGGCACGTTCGCCAACGGCGACAACCTGCTGCTGTCGGGCGTGGTGCTGGCAATTATCGTGGTGCTGAACCGGGTGCCGGTGGTGTGGATGCGCAGCTGCGCGATCGTCATCGCCCTGGCGGTGGGTTATGCCCTGGCCGGCTACATGGGCCGCTTGAACTTCACCGGCATGCATGAAGCTGCGGTGTTCCAGGTGCCGGTGCCGCTGCACTTCGGCCTGGGCTTCTCGTGGGCGCTGTTCATTCCGATGCTGGTGATTTACCTGGTGACCTCGCTGGAGTCCATCGGTGACGTGACGGCCACCAGCAAGGTGTCGAAGCAGCCGGTGGAAGGCCCGGTGTGGATGCAGCGCATCAAGGGCGGCGTGCTGGTGAACGGCGCGAACTCGTTGCTGGCCGGTGTGTTCAACACCTTCCCCAGCTCGATCTTTGCCCAGAACAACGGCGTGATTCAGCTGACCGGCATCGCCAGCCGCCACATTGGCGTGTGGATTGCCGGCATGCTGGTGATTCTGGGCCTGTTCCCGACGGTGGCCGGCGTGATTCAAGCGGTGCCGGAGCCGGTGCTGGGTGGCGCGGCCATGGTCATGTTCGGTGCCGTGGCGGCGTCGGGCATCAATATCCTGGCCAGCATTCACCTGGACCGTCGTGCGCTGCTGATCATTGCCGTGTCCCTGGCCCTGGGCCTTGGCGTGGCGCAGGTGCCGGAGTTCCTGGCGCACATGCCGTCGGCGCTGCGCAACGTGCTGGAGTCGGGCGTGGCCACCGGTGGCATCTGCGCCCTGGTGCTGAACTGGTTCCTGCCGGAGCTGCGCGACAACAGCGCCCGCTGAGGCGGGTGCGGCGGGCTTTTTTCGCGTGCAGGCTTTATCATTCCGGCAGATTTGCTGATAGAGCCGCGCCATGAAGTTCGCCATCGCTGTATTTTCCCCCGCCCATGCGCCCTCCTCGCGCCGCGCCCTGCGGTTTGCCGAGGCGGCGCTGGCGGGCGGCCATGAAATCGTCCGCCTGTTCTTCTACCAGGACGGGGTGCACAGCGCCTCGGGCAACGTCGTTGCCCCGCAGGATGAGCTGGACGTGGCCGCCCAGTGGCGCGCCTTTATTACCGAGCGCCAGCTGGACGCGGTGGTGTGCATTGCCGCCGCCCTGCGCCGTGGCGTGCTGGATGAAGCCGAAGCCAAGCGCTGGAACCGCCCCGCGGCCAACCTGCCGGCGCCATGGGACCTGTCCGGGCTGGGGCAACTGCATGAAGCGGCCCAGCTGGCCGACCGCCTCGTGACCTTTGGAGGGCAGTGACATGGCCAAGTCCTTGTTGATTATCAGCCGCCAGGCGCCGTGGTCGGGCCCCGGCCCGCGCGAGGCGCTGGACATCGCCCTGGCGGGCGGTGCGTTCGATTTACCGCTGGGCATGCTGTTCCTCGATGACGGCGTGTTTCAGCTGGCGCAAGGGCAGCAACCTGCCCAGGTGCAGCAGAAAGACCTGACGGCCAACCTGCAGGCGCTGCCGATGTTCGGCGTGGACGAGCTGTTCGTGGCGGCCAGCAGCCTGCGCGAACGCGGCCTGGCCGCCGACGGCTTGAGCCTTGTCGCCCAGGTGCTGGAAGACGCGGCCCTTGCCGCCCTTGTCGACCGTTTTGATCAGGTGATTACCCTCTGATGGCTACTTTGCATGTGTTGTCCCACTCGCCCTTCGGCGACAACCGCCTGGCCAGCTGCCTGCGCCTGCTGGGTGCTGATGATGCCCTGCTGCTGACCGGCGACGCCGTGTACGCGCTGCTCAATGACAGCCTGGCGCACCTGCCGGGCCGGGTTTACGCCCTGGACGAGGATGTGCAGGCGCGCGCCATCAATGGCGCGGCGCAGGTGGTGGATTACCCGGGCTTTGTGCAGCTCACCCTCGATTTTGACAAGGTCAACACCTGGCTATGAGTGAACTGATGGTTGAAGGCCGTGCGATTGCGCTGGACCAGAACGGCTTTCTGGAAGATTTGACCGAGTGGTCTAAACCCGTTGCCGAGGCCCTGGCCGCGCGCGAGGAGATCGTGCTGACCGCCGAACACTGGGAGGTGCTGGAGGTGTTGCGCCAGTTCTACCAGGAGTTCCAGCTGTCGCCGGCCACGCGGCCGCTGATCAAGTACACCGCGCTGAAGCTGGGCGCCGAGAAAGGCAACAGCCCGCACCTGAACCGCCTGTTCAACGGCACTCCCGCCAAACTTGCCGCCAAGCTGGCGGGCCTGCCCAAGCCGACCAATTGCATATGACCGACTACCCCGCCCTGCTGCTGGAAACCCCTGCCGAACACCCGTTCGCTCAATTCGTCCGTGCCTTGGGCAAGGGCAAGCGCGGCGCGCGCAACCTGACCCGCGAGGAAGCGCGCGAGGCCATGGGCATGCTGCTGGATGAGCAGGTGGAGGAAGCCCAACTGGGCGCCTTCCTGATGCTGCTGCGGCACAAAGAGGAAAGCGCCGAGGAGCTGGCCGGTTTCACCGAGGCCCTGCGCGCGCGGCTCAACCCCCCGGCCCTGGCCGTGGACATCGACTGGCCCAGCTACGCCGGCAAGAAACGCCACCTGCCTTGGTACCTGCTGGCAGCCAAGTGCCTGGCCGGCAACGGCCTGCGCATCCTGATGCACGGCGGTGGCGCCCACACCGCGGGGCGGCTGTACACCGAGCAACTGCTGGGCACCCTGGGCATTCCCCTGGCGCGCGGCTGGGACGCGGTGGGCACGGCGCTGGACAGCCACGGCCTGGCCTTCGCGCCGCTGGTGGACTGGGCGCCGCAACTGCAGCGGATGATCGACCTGCGCAACACCCTGGGGCTGCGCTCGCCGATCCACTCCCTGGCGCGCATCCTCAACCCGTTGGGCGCGCGCTGCGGCCTGCAGAGCATCTTCCACCCCGGTTACCAGGCGGTGCACCGCGATGCCAGCGGCCTGCTGGGCGACCACGCCATTGTCATCAAGGGTGACGGCGGCGAGATCGAGGTCAACCCCGACAGCCCCAGCCACCTGTACGGCACCACCGGCGGCCAGAGCTGGGATGAAGAGTGGCCGCAGCTGGCAGCGCAACGCCATGTGAAACCGGCCAGCCTTGCGCCTGCGCACCTGCTGGCGGTATGGCGCGGCGAGGCCCAGGACAGCTACGGCGAGATGGCCCTGATCTCGACCATGGCCCTGGCCCTGCGCGGCCTGGGCCAGCCCCGTGACGAGGCCTTTGCCACCGCCCGTGAATACTGGGCCACCCGTGACAGATCGATTTAACCGATAGGTTGATCGGGGTTTTTGCGCTATTTATTCGAACTGATGGCCGTACACTGGGCTCCAACGCTTATAGAGTTTGCGAGGAGTCCAGCCCATGGGCCTGTTGATCGAAGGACGCTGGCATGACCAGTGGTACGAAAGCGCCAAAGACGGCGCGTTCCAGCGCGAAGCGGCCAAGCGTCGCAACTGGGTGACCGCCGACGGCCGTCCGGGCCCCAGCGGCGAAGGCGGCTTCAAGGCCGAGGCCGGCCGCTACCACCTGTACGTATCGCTGGCTTGCCCCTGGGCTCACCGCACGCTGATCGTGCGCCAGCTCAAGGGCCTGGAAGGCCTGATCGACGTGTCGGTGGTCAGCTGGCTGATGCGCGAGAACGGCTGGACCTTCGACACAACGCTCGGCTCCACTGGCGACAAGCTCGACGGCCTGCAATTCATGCACCAGCGCTACACCGCCGAGACGCCGGACTACACCGGGCGCGTGACCGTGCCGGTGCTGTGGGACAAGAAGCTGGGGCGCATTGTCAGCAACGAATCGGCGGAGATCATCCGCATGTTCAACAGCGCGTTCAACGACCTGACCGGCAACACCCTGGACCTGTACCCCGAGAAGCTGCGCGGCACCATCGACGCGCTGAACGAGGCGATCTACCCGGCGGTGAACAATGGCGTTTACCGCGCAGGCTTTGCCACGTCGCAGTCAGCCTATGAGGCGGCGTTCGATGATGTCTTCGCTGAATTGGACCGCCTGGAGCGGTTGTTGGGCGAGCAGCGCTACCTGGCCGGCGAGTACCTGACCGAGGCGGACGTGCGGCTGTTTACCACGATTATTCGCTTTGACGCGGTGTACCACGGGCACTTCAAGTGCAACCTGCGGCGGATTGCCGACTACCCGAACCTGTCGAACTGGCTGCGTGAGCTGTACCAGTGGCCAGGTGTGGCGCAGACGGTGGATTTCCAGCACATCAAGCATCATTACTATGCCAGCCACGCCACCATCAACCCGACGGGGGTGGTGCCGAAGGGCCCGGCGCAGGATTTCACCCTGCCCCACGACCGCGCGCGCCTGCCCGGCAAAGGCATCGCCTAAAACCCGTAGCAGCGGCCGCAGGCCGCGTCAGGACACTACGCAGTGCCTGTGACGCGGCCTGCGGCCGCTGCTACGGGGTTATACAGTTTGCTGGGCGCCTTCGAACCAGGCGAGTTTCTCGCGCAGTTGCACCACTTCACCCACGATGACCAGCGTCGGCGCATGCACTTCATGCTCCGCCACCAGCCGTGGCAGGTCAGCCAGGGTGCCGGTGAACACCCGCTGGTTGACGGTAGTGCCCTGCTGCACCAGCGCTGCCGGGGTATCGGCGGCGCGGCCGTGCTTGATCAACTGCTCGCAGATGCTCGGCAAGCCCACTAGGCCCATGTAGAACACCAGGGTCTGGGCCGGCGCCACCAGGTCTGCCCAGGGCAGGTCGCTGGTGCCGTCCTTGAGGTGGCCGGTGATGAAGCGCACCGACTGGGCGTAGTCGCGGTGGGTCAATGGAATGCCGGCGTAGGCCGCGCAACCACTGGCCGCGGTAATGCCCGGCACCACCTGGAACGGGATGCCATGGGCCGCCAGTTCCTCGATTTCCTCGCCACCACGGCCAAAGATGAACGGATCGCCACCCTTGAGCCGCACCACGCGCTTGCCTTGCTTGGCCAGGGTCACCAGTTGCTGGTTGATCTGGTCTTGCGGCACGGCATGGTCGGCGCGGCGCTTGCCGACGTAGATGCGCTCGGCGTCGCGGCGGCACAGCTCGATGATGGCCGGGGCCACCAGGCGGTCGTACAGCACCACGTCGGCCTGTTGCATCAGGCGCAAGGCCTTGAAGGTCAGCAGGTCAGGGTCACCGGGGCCGGCACCCACCAGGTAGACTTCACCGGGTGCGTGGGGCGGCTGGCCGTTGATTTTCTCCACCAGCAGCCTTTCGGCTTCGGCGCCCTGCCCGGCCAGTTGGCGGTCGGCAATCGGGCCCTGGAACACCTCTTCCCAGAACGCGCGGCGCTGCTGCACGTCGGGGTAGAGGCCTTTGACCTGGGCACGGAAGCGCGCCGCCAAGCCGGCCAGCTCGCCGTAGGCGGCCGGAATCCAGGCCTCCATCTTGGCGCGGATCAGGCGTGCCAGCACCGGCGCGTCGCCACCGCTGGACACCGCCACCACCAGGGGCGAGCGGTCGACGATGGCCGGGAAGATCACGCTGCACAGGGCTGGCGCGTCCACCACGTTGACCGGCACGCAGCGGCGCTTGGCGTCCGCCGACACCTGGGCGTTGAGGGCTTCGTCGTCAGTGGCGGCGATGATCAGTTGGCAACCGTCCAGGTCGCTCTCCTGATAACCGCGGCGCACCGCTTCACCGCCGCTGCTGCGCACCAGTTCATCCAACTGCGCTTCGATGGCCGGGGCCACCACGCGCAGCAGCGCGCCGGCATGGGCCAGCAGGCGCGACTTGCGCAAGGCAATCTCGCCACCGCCCACGACCAGCACGTGGCTGCCCTTGAGCTTGTGAAACAGCGGCAGGAATTCCATTTAGCCGATGACCTCGATGCCGCCCATGTACGACTTCAGCACTTCCGGCACGCGGATGGAACCGTCGGCCTGCTGGTAGTTTTCCAGCACGGCCACCAGGGTGCGGCCCACGGCCAGGCCCGAACCGTTGAGGGTGTGTACCAGCTCCGGCTTGCCGGTTTCCGGGTTGCGGAAACGCGCCTGCATGCGGCGGGCCTGGAAATCACCAGTGTTGGAGCACGAGGAGATTTCGCGGTACTTGTCCTGGCTGGGGATCCACACTTCCAGGTCGTAGGTCTTCACGGCGCTGAAGCCCATGTCGCCGGTGCACAGGGCCAGCACGCGGTACGGCAGCTCCAGGGCCTGCAGCACGCGCTCGGCGTTGGCGGTCAGGCTTTCCAGGGCGTCCATGGATTTCGACGGCTCGACCACTTGCACCATTTCGACCTTGTCGAACTGGTGCTGGCGGATCATGCCGCGGGTGTCACGGCCCGAGGCGCCGGCTTCGCTGCGGAAGCACGGGGTGTGGGCGACCAGTTTCAGCGGCAGCTGCTTGGCGTCGAGGATCTCGCCGGCGACGATGTTGGTCAGCGACACTTCGGCGGTCGGGATCAGGTACAGGTCGGCCTCGCCTTCGCGGCTGATCTTGAACAGGTCTTCCTCGAACTTGGGCAGCTGGCCGGTGCCCTTGAGCGCCGGGGCCTGCACCAGGTACGGGGTGTAGGCCTCTTCGTAGCCGTGCTCGGTAACGTGCAGGTTGATCATGAACTGCGCCAGGGCGCGGTGCAGGCGGGCAATCGGGCCGCGCAGCAAGGCGAAGCGTGCACCGGACAGCTTGGCGGCGGTCTCGAAGTCCAGCCAGCCGAACTTCTCGCCCAAGGCCACGTGGTCTTTCACCTCAAAGCCGAAATCGGCCGGGGTGCCCCAGCGGCGCACTTCGACGTTGCCTTCTTCGTCTTCACCGACCGGCACCGATTCGTGCGGCAGGTTGGGAATGCCCAGCACGATGGCGTCCAGCTCGGACTGCAGCTTGTCCAGCTCGGCCTTGCCTTCGGCCAGCTCGCCGGCCATGCGGTCGACGTCAGCCATCAACGGGGCGATGTCTTCGCCGCGCTGCTTGGCCTGGCCAATGGATTTGGAGCGGGCGTTACGCTCGGCCTGCAGTTGCTCGGTGCGGGTCTGTACGGTCTTGCGCTGGGCTTCCAGCGCTTCCAGGCGCGCCACGTCCAGGCTGTAGCCACGGGCTGCGAGGCGATCCGCGGTTTCGTGGAGCTTGGTACGCAAAATCAGGGGATCGAGCATGTCGGTCTCTCGTTATCAAATTAAGTCTTGGTCAGCCCTTGTTGCGGGCAGGACACCGGGCAGCCGACCATATTAACGGCCAGCGTACCGGGATAGAAGGGCTGTTTCCAGTTGCGTGTTGCAGAACCGGGCAAACAAGGCTGGCAGCGCGCGATCTCGACAACACCCTGACAATCAAGACATGCGTGTGCCTCACTGGAGATCCCCAGGGTTCACACCGGCCAGCGCAGCCTGGCGGCAGCGGCTACGCCCCCTCCGTAGCAGCGGCCGCAGGCCGCGTCATGGGCGCCGCAGCCTGTTGCAACGTACCACCCCTTCAGGGCTTGCGGCGCTGGCGCGGGCTGAGGCGGTCCAGTTGGGCCAGGTGCTTGAGCTTTTCGCCGATTTTCAGTTCCAGGCCTCTAGGCACCGGCTGGTAGTAGGCGCGCGGCTCCAGCTGTTCGGGGAAGTAGTCTTCGCCGGCGGCGTAGGCGTCGGGCTCGTCGTGGGCGTAGCGGTATTCCTCGCCGTAGCCCAGCTGTTTCATCAGCTTGGTGGGGGCGTTGCGCAGGTGCAGCGGCACTTCCAGCGAGCCGTACTCGGTGGCTTCGCGCATGGCCTGCTTGAAGCCCATGTACACGGCGTTGCTCTTCGGCGCACAAGCCAGGTAGACGATGGCCTGGGCCACCGCCAGCTCGCCTTCGGGGCTGCCCAGGCGCTCCTGCACGTCCCACGCCGACAGGCACAGGCCCAAGGCACGCGGATCGGCGTTGCCGATGTCTTCGCTGGCCATGCGCACCACGCGCCGGGCCAGGTACAGCGGGTCGCAGCCGCCGTCGATCATGCGCGCGTACCAGTACAGGGCAGCGTCCGGATTGGAGCCACGCACGGACTTGTGCAGCGCCGAGATCTGGTCGTAGAAAGCCTCGCCGCCCTTGTCGAAACGCCGGCGGGTGTCACCCAGCAGGCTTTGCAGCAGCTCGGTGGCGATTTCCTCGCCGTCTTCGGCCAGGTCCGATGCGTTTTCCAGCAGGTTGAGCATGCGCCGACCGTCACCGTCGGCCGCCGCCAGCAGCATGCCGAAGGCCTCGTCGCCCAGGCGCAGCTGGCGCTTGCCCAGGCCGCGCTCCTCGGTCAGCGCGCGGTCCACCAGGCGCCGCAGCGCCGCCTCGTCCAGGCTCTTGAGCACGTACACGCGGGCGCGCGACAGCAGTGCGTTGTTGAGCTCGAACGAGGGGTTTTCGGTGGTGGCGCCGATGAAGATCAGCGTGCCGTCTTCCACGTAGGGCAGGAAGGCGTCCTGCTGGGACTTGTTGAAGCGGTGCACTTCGTCGACGAACAGGATGGTGCGGCGGCCGTACTGCCCGGCCTGCTGCTTGGCCACCTCGACGGCCTGGCGAATCTCCTTGACCCCGGCCAGCACCGCCGAGACGGTCTCGAAATGAGCGTCGGAAACCTCCGCCAGCAGCCGCGCCAGCGTGGTCTTGCCCACGCCAGGCGGCCCCCAGAAGATCATCGAGTGCAGCGCACCCTGCTCCAGCGCCTCGCGCAGCGGCTTGCCGCGGGCCAGCAGGTGCTCCTGGCCAACGTATTCGTCCAGGTTGCGCGCCCGCAGGCGGGCGGCCAGGGGCTGGGCGATGGGCTCACTGCGGAACAGGTCCATGACGGGCGGGGCTACCTCTTATTCCTGGATGACGTCGGTGCCCTTGGGCGCCACGAAGGTGAATTTGCTCTTGTCCACCGGGTCATTGGCTTTCACGCCGGTGAACAGGATGTTGGTGCGCTGGCCGACGCTGTCGATCAGCTGCATGTCATTGATCAGGCCCTTGCGGAACGACAGGCGCAGCGAGTCGAACAAGGTGTCCTTGGTCTTGGGCTTGAGCATGAAGTCGATCACGTCGCCCGCTTCCTTGGCGCTGATGTCGAAGCTCTGGCTGATCTTCGAGATGTCACCGGACAGCAGCAGGGCCGGGGTCTGGGTCAGGCGCTGGTCGAGCTTCTTGACGGTCAGCTGTTGCAGGTCCGGGTCGTACAGGCTGACCTTCTGGCCATCGGAAACCATGGTCTGCTCGTTCGGCGCCGCGGTGTGCCAGTAGAACAGGCCCGGGCGCTGCAGGGTCATTTCACCGGAGGTTTCCTGCAGCTGGGTGCCGCTGCCGTCCAGGGTCAGTTGCGAGAAGTGCGCCGCCAGGGTCTGGGACTTTTCCAGCAACTGGGTCAGGCTTTTCACGGCGGCGTCGTCGGCGTGGGCCGGCAGCGTGGAGAAGGCCAGGGCAGAAACCAACAGCATGCGAATCAGGCGCATGGGAATCCTCGTACAAAGAATGGAACCGGCCACCGACGATTCGGCGGCCGGCAGTTCAATCAGTCGCGCATCGGCCCGGGCGCGATGACTTCGCGCGAGCCGTTGGTGTTCATCGGCGTGACCACGCCGGCCATTTCCATCGCCTCGATCATGCGCGCGGCGCGGTTGTAGCCGATCTTCAGCTTGCGCTGCACCGCGGAGATGGACGCCCGGCGGCTTTCCAGCACGAAGTTGACGGCCTCGTCGTACAGCGCGTCGGACTCGCTGTCCTCGTCGCCACCACCGCCACCGCCGCCGCCTTCGAAGCCGCTGCCGGCCTCTTCGACGCCGGCGAGGATGTCCTCGTTGTAGTCCGGCACGCCACGCAGTTTCCAGGCTTCCACCACGCGGTGCACTTCCTCGTCGGAGACGAAGGCGCCGTGCACGCGGATCGGCAGGCTGGTGCCCGGCGGCATGTACAGCATGTCACCGTGGCCCAGCAGCTGCTCGGCGCCGCCCTGGTCGATGATGGTGCGCGAGTCGATCTTGCTCGACACCTGGAACGCCATGCGGGTGGGGATGTTGGCCTTGATCAGGCCGGTGATCACGTCCACCGATGGGCGCTGGGTGGCCAGGATCAAGTGGATACCGGCGGCACGGGCCTTCTGGGCGATACGGGCGATCAGCTCTTCGACCTTCTTGCCGACGATCATCATCATGTCGGCGAATTCGTCGACGATGACCACGATGGTCGGCAGCGTCTTGAGCAGCGGCGCCTCGTCGTCCATGCTCTCGCGGCGGTACAGCGGGTCGGTGAGCGGCGTGCCCTCCTCCTCGGCGTCCTTGACCTTGCGGTTGAAGCCGGCCAGGTTGCGCACGCCCATGGCCGCCATCAGCTTGTAGCGGCGCTCCATCTCGGCCACGCTCCAGCGCAAGGCGTTGGCGGCGTCCTTCATGTCGGTGACCACCGGGCACAGCAGGTGCGGGATGCCTTCGTAGATCGACAGCTCGAGCATCTTCGGGTCGATCATGATCAGCTTGGCGTCTTCGGGGCTGGACTTGAACAGGATCGACAGGATCATGGCGTTCACGCCCACCGACTTACCGGAACCGGTGGTACCGGCCACCAGCAGGTGCGGCATTTTCGCAAGGTCAGTGATGACCGGCTTGCCGCCGATGTCGTGGCCCAGGGCCATGGTGACCGGCGACTTGGCCTCGTCGTATTGCGGCGACGACAGCACTTCGGAGAACCGCACGATCTGGCGGTCTTCGTTGGGGATCTCGATGCCCACGGTGGTCTTGCCCGGAATCACTTCCACCACGCGCACGCTGGTCACGGCCAGCGAACGCGCCAGGTCCTTGGCCAGGTTGGCGATGCGGCTGACCTTGACGCCAGCGGCCGGTTGGATTTCGTAACGGGTAATGACCGGGCCGGGGTGGATGGAGTCCACCGACACTTCGACGCCGAATTCCTTGAGCTTGATTTCCAGCAGGTGGCCCACGCCCGCCAGGGATTCAGGCGAATAGTTGACCTTCTTCTTTTCGGCCGGGTCGAGGATGGAAATGGGCGGCAACGTGCCTTCCACGGCGCTGTCGACGAACAGCGGCACCTGTTTTTCCTTCTGCACGCGCTTGCTCGGCTCTGGCGGCTTGGCCATGGCCGGGGCCGGCATGATCACCGGCGGCGCCTGCTTCTCGCGCTCGGCCGTGTGCTTGGTCAGCGACTGGTCGCGCTCGATGATGCGCTCGCGGGCCTTGGCCTGCTCGCGGCGGTCCGGGGTAATGGGCGCGACCACGTCGTGCACGCGCACGTCCACCTCGCGCAGTTGCGCCACCAGTTGGCGACGCTCGTTGCGCGCCGCCCACCAGCGGCCGGCGGCGCCTTGCACCAGTTCCAGCAGGTCGAGGACGATCTTGCCGGTCAGGTCCATGACCTTGAACCACGACAGGTCGGTGAACACGGTCAGGCCGAACAGGAACAGGGCGATGAACAGCAGCGTGCTGCCCTGGGCGTTCAGCGCATTGTAGGCCAGGTCGCCGAGGCTTTCGCCCAGCGCACCGCCCGCCGAGGCCGGCAGGCTGGTGGACTTGAAGTGGATGTGCGCCAGCGCGGCACCCGAGAGCACCAGGAACACCAGACCGATCAGTCGCCACGAGAACAGCCAGCCGCTCCACTGCCAGGGCTGGTGGCGTTCGCGGAAGATCTGCCAGGTCTTGACCGCCAGCAGCAGCGGGAAGATGTAGGCGAAATAACCCAGCACCATGAACAGGATGTCGGCGGCGAAGGCCCCCACGCGGCCGGCCGCGTTCTGCACCTCATGGGCGGTGCTGGTGTGGCTCCAGCCCGGGTCGCCCTGGTCGTAGGTGAGCAGCGCCATCCACAGGTACAGGCACAGGGCGCCCATGGCAATCAGGGCACCTTCCTTGAGCCGGTAGTGCATTTGCTGACGCCACAGGGGCACTACGGGATTGGGTGTCGCGGTGGATTTCTTCAAAACAAGTCTTTTCCTGCGCCCATGGGCGCCAACAACGGATGATGGACCAAACAATAAAAAATCAGGGTAATGAACGGAGCATTGTACGGGTTCGCCACAGCATAGCCCAGAGCGTCTGGCACGATTCAATTGGAGCACGCATTGCCTTTTGTGACAAAGGCTTATGCAGGCTTTTCAATTACATTCCCGAAGGTTTACGACCGCGACATGACCGTAGAGTTGCAGGACGGGGTTTTTATCCTGAATACTGGCCACAGCCGCACCCTTGTAGCCGCTGCCGCAGGCTGCGCTGGCCTTTTGCCTCGCTGAATTTCTTCAGTGTACCCAAGAGCCAGCGCAGCCTGGCGGCAGCGGCTACAAGCGCCCTCCCCTCCCCTGCCAGAAAGAACCCATGCTGACCTGGTTGAAAAAGAACGAGCTCACCTTCCCGCCGCTGGACAAGGCCCTGCGCGACCCCAACGGCCTGTTGGCCGCCGGCGGCGACCTGAGCGCCGAGCGGCTGGTGCAGGCCTACCGCCATGGCTGCTTCCCCTGGTACCAGGACGGCCAGCCCATCCTGTGGTGGTCGCCAGACCCGCGCACCGTGCTGTTCCCCGCCGAGCTGCACGTGTCGCGCAGCCTGGCCAAGGTGATTCGCCAGCAGCGCTACCGGGTCAGCTTCGACACCGACTTCGCCGCGGTCATCCGCGCCTGCGCAGGCCCGCGGGCCTACGCCGACGGCACCTGGATCACCGGCAGCATGCAGGCGGCCTACATCCACCTGCACCAGCAAGGCCTGGCCCACTCGGTGGAGGTGTGGCAAGGCGAGCAACTGGTGGGCGGCCTGTACGGCCTGGCCATGGGCAAGCTGTTTTTCGGCGAGTCCATGTTCAGCCACGCCGACAACGCCTCCAAGGTCGGCTTCGCCGCCCTGGTGGGCCACCTGCAGGCGGCAGGCTTCGTCCTCATCGACTGCCAGATGCCCACCGAGCACCTGCTCAGCCTGGGCGCACGCTCCATCAGCCGCGAAGACTTCGCCTGGCACCTGCGCACCTACCTCGACCAAGCCAACACCGCCACCTGGGTTTGTTAGGCGAGTTGGGCGCGGCTGGCTTACACTTATTCAAAGGTTTCGATCCGAGGGTTGATCATGACTGAGTTGGCGCGATTGAAGTTCTATGCCACTCAACCCCATTCGTGCAGCTACCTGCCCGAGGAGCAGGCCACCACCCTGTTCCTCGACCCCAGCCAGCCGATGGACGTGCACGTGTACGCCGACCTCTCGGAAATGGGTTTTCGGCGCAGCGGCGATCACCTGTACCGCCCCCACTGCCAGCGCTGCAACGCCTGCGTGCCGGCGCGCATCCCGGCGGCCAGCTTCAGCCCCAACCGCCAGCAGAAACGCATTCTCAAGCGCAACGCCGACATCCAGGTGACCTCCACCAAGCCTGCGTTCAGCGAAGAATACTTCGACCTGTACCAGCGCTACATCGAACAGCGCCATGCCGATGGCGACATGTACCCGCCCAGCCGCGATCAGTTTTCCACCTTCCTGGTACGCGACCTGCCGTTCTCGCGCTTCTACGAATTCCGCCGCGATGGCCAGTTGCTGGCCGTAGCGGTCACCGACCTGCTGCCCAACGGCTTGTCGGCGGTGTACACCTTCTACGAACCCGCGGAGGAGCGCCGCAGCCTCGGCCGTTTTGCGATTTTGTGGCAGATCGGCGAGGCGCTGCGCCTGGAACTGGGCGCGGTGTACCTGGGCTACTGGATCAAGAACTGCAAAAAGATGAACTACAAGACCCAATACCGGCCCATAGAACTGCTGATCAACCAGCGCTGGGTGACACTCAACTGAAGGGCCTTGGCGTAACGCCCCTTTTTCAGGCACAATGCACGCCGCTTTTGCCTGGCGCAGTTGCACCGGGCCATTAACTGGACACCGAGGGCTTTACTGCATGTCGAAAGAAGACAGCTTCGAAATGGAAGGCACTGTCGTCGACACCCTGCCGAACACCATGTTTCGCGTGGAGTTGGAAAATGGGCACGTCGTTACCGCGCATATCTCCGGCAAGATGCGCAAGAACTACATTCGTATTCTGACCGGTGACAAGGTGCGCGTTGAATTGACGCCCTACGATTTGAGCAAAGGGCGCATCACTTACCGCGCTCGCTAAGCGACACAAACGAAAACGCCCGGCGCATGCCGGGCGTTTTTGTGTGGGCGCTACAAAACCACCCCTTGTAGCAGCGGCCGTCAGGCCGCGTCACAGCCACCGCGGTTTCGCGGTGTAGGGGACGCAGCCTGCGGCAGCTGCTACGGGCGGTGTACCGTCAGGCCATTTCCGCCGTGGTTTCGAAGTCGAAGGTCATCTCGCCGTCCTTCACATCGATGTGCACCACGCCGCCGTGCTCGGCCAGCTCGCCGAACAGGATCTCCTCGGCCAGCGGCCGCTTGATCTTGTCCTGGATAAGCCGCGCCATTGGCCGGGCACCCATGGTGGCGTCGTAGCCACCGGCTGCCAGCCAGCTGCGCGCCGCGTCCGACACTTCCAACAGCACACGCTTGTCTTCGAGCTGGGCCTGCAGTTCGGTGAGGAACTTGTCGACCACGCTCTTGATGGTTTCGTGGCTGAGCCGGCCGAACTGGATGATGGTATCCAGGCGGTTGCGGAACTCTGGCGTGAAGCTCTTCTTGATGACTTCCATGGCATCGGACGAGTGGTCCTGGTGCGTGAAGCCAATCGAAGCGCGCGCCGCGGTCTCGGCACCGGCGTTGGTGGTCATGATCAGGATGACGTTGCGGAAGTCCGCCTTGCGCCCGTTGTTGTCGGTCAGGGTGCCGTGGTCCATCACCTGCAGCAGCAGGTTGAAGACTTCCGGGTGGGCCTTCTCGATTTCATCGAGCAGCAGCACGCAGTGCGGTTGCTTGGTGATGGCCTCGGTCAGCAGGCCGCCCTGGTCGAAACCGACGTAGCCCGGCGGCGCGCCGATCAGACGGGAAACGGTGTGCCGCTCCATGTATTCCGACATGTCGAAACGCACCAGCTCCACGCCCAGGGCCTTGGCCAACTGCCGCGCGGCCTCGGTCTTGCCCACGCCGGTAGGGCCGGCGAACAGGAACGAACCCACCGGCTTGTCCGGCGATTTCAGGCCCGCACGGGACAGCTTGATGGCGGTGGCCAGCGAGTCGATGGCCGCGTCCTGGCCGAACACGGTCAGCTTCAGGTCGCGCTCCAGGTTACGCAGCAGCTCCTTGTCGGAACTGGTGACGTGCTTTGGCGGAATGCGCGCGATCTTGGCGACAATGTCCTCGACCTGTGGCACTTCGATGCGCTTGACGCGGTTTTCCACCGGTTGCAGGCGCTGGTAGGCACCCGCCTCGTCGATCACGTCGATGGCCTTGTCCGGCATGTGCCGGTCATTGATGTAGCGCGAGGCCAGCTCGGCAGCGGCGCGCAGGGCTTCGTCGCTGTACTCGATGCTGTGGTGCTGTTCGAAACGCCCTTTCAAGCCGCGCAGGATGCCGATGGTGTCTTCCACCGAAGGCTCGCTGACGTCGACTTTCTGGAAACGCCGCGCCAGGGCCCGGTCTTTCTCGAAGATGCCGCGGAATTCCTGGAACGTGGTGCTGCCGATGCAACGGATATCACCCGAGGACAGCAGTGGCTTGAGCAGGTTGGAGGCGTCCATCACCCCGCCCGACGCCGCGCCCGCACCGATGATGGTGTGGATCTCGTCGATGAACAGGATGGCTTGCGGGCGTTTTTTCAGCTCACCCAGCAGCGCCTTGAAGCGTTTTTCGAAGTCGCCGCGGTATTTGGTACCGGCCAGCAAGGCGCCCAGGTCCAGCGAATAGACGACGCTGTTGGCCAGCAGGTCCGGCACCTGGTTGTCGACGATGCGCTTGGCCAGGCCTTCGGCGATGGCGGTCTTGCCCACGCCAGCCTCACCCACCAGCAGCGGGTTGTTCTTGCGGCGGCGGGCGAGGATCTGCGCAACGCGCTCCACCTCATGCTCACGCCCTACCAGCGGGTCGATGCGGCCCTGGCGAGCCAGTTCGTTGAGATTGCTGGCATAGGCATCCAGCGGGTTGCCTGAAGAAGAAGACTCACCGCCCTCGTCGTCCTGCATATCCTGCTCACCCTCGGAATGATCGCCGTGCCCAGGCACCTTGGAGATACCGTGGGCGATGTAATTGACCACATCGATGCGGGCCACGCTCTGCTGTTTCAGCAGGAACACGGCCTGGCTTTCCTGTTCGCTGAAGATGGCGACCAGCACGTTGGCGCCGGTGACTTCACGCTTGCCCGAGCTCTGCACGTGGAAGACAGCACGTTGCAGCACACGCTGGAAGCCCAGGGTTGGCTGGGTCTCGCGGTCCTCGTCGTGGACGGGGATCAGCGGCGTGGTGGAGTCGATGAACTCCTGCAAGTCGTGCTTGAGTTTGTCGAGGTTTGCGCCACAAGCACGCAAAACGGTGGCGGCGGCCTCATTATCCAATAATGCCAGCAGGAGGTGCTCCACGGTCATGAACTCATGACGTTTGGAACGCGCCTCCTTGAAGGCGAGATTGAGGGTGACTTCGAGCTCGCGGTTTAACATAGCTTCACCTCATACCCAAGTGGTCGGCGATTAACCGTCCTTCTCGATTTCACAGAGTAGCGGATGCTGGCTTTCCCTGGCGTACTGATTGACCTGCATGGCCTTTGTCTCGGCGATGTCGCGGGTAAACAATCCACATACGGCTCGCCCTTCCGTGTGGACGGCGAGCATGACCTTGGTCGCCAGCTCGCGGTTAAGGTTGAAAAACACCTCGAGCACTTCGACGACGAAATCCATCGGTGTGTAGTCATCGTTAAACAAAACCACCTTATACATGGGTGGCGCCTTCAAGGCCGGCTTGGCCTCCTGTATGGCCACGCCTGCGGAATCGTCCTCATGCGATTCCGGGCGATCCTGATTGAATGTTAGTCGAATCTGGCTGAATGCATGCATGGAAAGAAGGTTCATGGTTGAGCGAATAGGGTTGTGTGTTGACCTTGTGACCGACTGTAAGCTCGGCCGCCGCATGACCTTGACTATCGGCAAAACGGTGTTACAAACAATAGAACCCACATTGGGGAATAAAGGTCCGCGCAGTCAACCAAATTTTTTGATCGGTCCGAATGCCGGATGAAGTGGATGATACTCCAGAGATGGAGTCCTTTGCAGAGGGATATGAGCATGGCAAACGGTAAGGTCAAGTGGTTCAACAACGCCAAGGGCTATGGCTTCATCGTTGAAGAGGGCAAAAGCGAAGACCTGTTCGCCCACTACTCGGCCATCAAGATGGATGGCTACAAGACCCTCAAGGCCGGCCAGCCTGTCAAATTCGAAATCATCCAGGGCCCCAAGGGCCTGCACGCCGTCGACATTTCCGCTGCCACCGACAGCCCCGCCCAGCACACTGCCCCGCAGGCTGTGCAGCAGACAATCACTGCCTGAACACCTCGCCCGTAGCCGCTGCCGCAGGCTGCGCTGGCCATTGTGCCCACTGGAGATTCCCAGCGGGGCATAGGGCCAGCGCAGCCTGCGGCAGCGGCTACAAAAGGTTGCATTGAGGCATGAAAAACCGGCCAGGACGGCCGGTTTTTTTGTTGCCTGCTATTACATGTGCTTGATCAGCGCCTCGCCGAAGCCCGAACTGGACACCAGGGTGGCGCCGTCCATCAGCCGCTCGAAGTCGTAGGTCACGGTCTTGGCGCCGATGGCGCCGTTGGTGCCCTTGATGATCAGGTCCGCCGCCTCGGTCCAGCCCAGGTGGCGCAGCATCATCTCCGCCGAGAGAATCACCGAACCCGGGTTGACCTGGTCCTTGCCCGCGTACTTGGGCGCGGTGCCGTGGGTGGCCTCGAACATGGCCACGGTGTCGGACAGGTTGGCGCCCGGGGCAATGCCGATGCCGCCCACCTCGGCCGCCAGGGCGTCGGACAGGTAGTCACCGTTGAGGTTGAGGGTGGCGATCACGTCGTACTCGGCCGGCCGCAGCAGGATCTGCTGCAGCATGGCGTCGGCGATGGCGTCCTTGACGATCACGTTGCGCCCGGTCTTGGGGTTCTTGAACTGCATCCACGGGCCGCCGTCCAGCAAGGTGGCGCCGAACTCGTCGCGGGCGATCTCGTAGCCCCAGTCCTTGAAGGCACCCTCGGTGAACTTCATGATGTTGCCCTTGTGCACCAGGGTCAGCGACTTGCGGTCGTTATCCACTACATATTGCAGGGCCTTGCGCACCAGGCGCTGGGTGCCTTCCTTGGACACCGGCTTGATGCCGATGCCGCAGTCCTGGTCGAAGCGGATCTTGGTGACGCCCATCTCCTCCTTCAGGAACTTGATGACCTTCTGCGCCTCCGGCGAGCCGGCCTTCCACTCGATGCCGGCGTAGATGTCCTCGGAGTTCTCGCGGAAGATCACCATGTCCACGTCGCCAGGCTTTTTCACCGGGCTGGGCACGCCTTCGAACCACACCACCGGGCGCAGGCACACATAAAGGTCGAGTTGCTGGCGCAGGGCCACGTTCAACGAGCGGATGCCCCCGCCCACCGGCGTGGTCAGCGGGCCCTTGATGGACACCACGTAATCCTTCACGGCGTCCAGGGTTTCCTGGGGCAGCCAGGTGTCCTGGTCGTAGACCTGGGTGGCTTTCTCACCCGCGTACACTTCCATCCACGAAATCTTGCGCTTGCCGCCGTAGGCCTTGGCCACCGCGGCGTCCACCACCTTGATCATGACCGGCGTGACGTCCACGCCAATGCCATCGCCTTCGATATACGGAATGATCGGTTGGTCAGGGACATTGAGGGAATGATCTGCATTGACGGTAATCTTCTGGCCGACGCTCGGTACCTGAATCTTCTGGTATCCCATGCTGGACTCCGTTTTTGTGGGTTGAACATCCTGGCTATCCCTGAGCGTAACCCACCTGCCCTAGACCGCAACCACCCGATTGGCAGGTGAATCTGCCGAAGAGCATCATTTATCCCGCATCACCAGTGGTATACTGTCGCAGTGACCATCGAGTCACCGGGGGCCGAGGCGTCTGCAACCAGACACCAAGCCTTTGAAAACGCTTGAAAAGACCCGGTTGTACCGCAACTCGGTCGCTTGACGCTCTACTGATGCACCCCACATCATCGCGACGAATCCTCGACTTTCGGCTCATTGATCACATTGGACGAAAGCGCCTACCCTGCGCATCTCGAGATTCTGTGCACGCTTAGCAAAGAAGAGAGTTAATCCGAATATGCCCACCCGCTCAAAGATCATCTACACCTTCACCGACGAAGCTCCGGCCCTCGCCACCTATTCCCTGCTCCCTATCGTAGAGGCCTTCACCGCCTCGGCTGATATTGCCGTGGAAACCCGGGACATCTCCCTGGCTGGCCGCATCCTGTCGAGCTTCCCTGAGCAACTGAAAGCCGACCAGGTCATCGCTGACGACCTCGCCGAGCTGGGCACCCTGGCCACCACGCCGGAAGCCAACATCATCAAGCTGCCGAACATCAGCGCCTCGGTTCCCCAGCTCAAGGCCGCCATCGCCGAGCTGCAGGCCCAGGGCTTCAACATCCCGGACTACCCGGAGACCCCGGCCAACGACGCCGAGAAAGAAGCCAAGTCGCGTTACGACAAGATCAAGGGCAGCGCCGTGAACCCGGTACTGCGCGAAGGCAACTCCGACCGCCGCGCACCGCTGTCGGTGAAGAACTACGCGCGCAAGCACCCGCACAAAATGGGCGCCTGGGCTGCCGACTCCAAGTCCCACGTGGCCCACATGAGCAACGGCGACTTCTACGGCAGCGAGAAAGCCGCGCTGATCGAAGCCGCTGACGCCGTGCGCATCGAACTGCTGGCCGCCGACGGTTCCGTGACCGTCCTGAAGGAAAAGACTTCGGTAAAAGCCGGCGAGATCATCGACTGCGCCGTGATGAGCAAAAAGGCCCTGCGTGCCTTCATCGCCGCCGAAATCGAAGACGCCAAGGCCAAGGGCGTGCTGCTGTCCCTGCACCTGAAAGCCACCATGATGAAGGTTTCCGACCCGATCATGTTCGGCCAGGTGGTTGCCGAGTTCTATAAAGAAGCCCTGGCCAAGCACGCCACCGTGCTGGAGCAGGTTGGCTTCAACCTGAACAACGGCATCGGCGACCTGTACGCCCGCATCCAGTCGCTGCCTGCCGAGCAGAAAGCGCAGATCGAAGCCGACGTGCAAGCCGTGTACGCCACCCGCCCAGCGCTGGCCATGGTCAACTCCGACAAGGGCATCACCAACCTGCACGTGCCAAGCGACGTGATCGTCGACGCCTCGATGCCGGCCATGATCCGTGACTCGGGCAAGATGTGGAACGCCGAAGGCAACCTGCAGGACACCAAGGCGGTGATCCCGGACCGTTGCTACGCCACCATCTACCAGGCCACCATCGAAGACTGCAAGAAGCACGGCGCCTTCGATCCGACCACCATGGGCAGCGTGCCAAACGTTGGCCTGATGGCGCAGAAAGCCGAAGAGTACGGTTCGCACGACAAGACCTTCCACATCAAGGCCGACGGCACCGTGCGCGTGGTCGATGGCAAGGGCCGCACCCTGCTGGAACAGAAAGTCGAGGCTGGCGACATCTTCCGCATGTGCCAGACCAAGGACGCGCCGATCCAGGATTGGGTCAAGCTGGCCGTCAACCGCGCCCGCGCTTCCAACACCCCGGCCATCTTCTGGCTGGACCCGGCACGCGCCCACGACGGCGTGATGATCGAGAAAGTCCAGGTCTACCTCAAAGACCACGACACCTCGGGCCTGGACATCCGCATCATGTCCCCGGTCGACGCCATGAAGTTCTCCCTGGAGCGCATCCGCAAGGGCCAGGACACCATCTCGGTGACCGGCAACGTGCTGCGCGACTACCTGACCGACCTGTTCCCGATCATGGAACTGGGCACCAGCGCCAAGATGCTGTCCATCGTGCCGCTGATGAACGGCGGCGGCCTGTTCGAAACCGGCGCCGGCGGTTCGGCTCCCAAGCACGTGCAGCAGCTGGTGGAAGAGAACTTCCTGCGCTGGGACTCGCTGGGTGAATTCCTGGCCCTGGCCGCTTCCCTGGAACACCTGGGCGTGACCACCGACAATGCCAAGGCCAAGGTCCTGGCGGCCACCCTGGACCAGGCCACCGGCCAGTTCCTGGACAACAACAAGTCGCCATCGCGCAAGGTCGGCAACATCGACAACCGCGGCAGCCACTTCTACCTGGCGCTGTACTGGGCACAAGCCCTGGCCGCCCAGACCGAAGACACCACCCTGCAGGCGCGCTTCGCCCCGCTGGCCGCTGCACTGACCGAACAGGAAGCGACCATCGTCGCCGAACTGAACGCCGTGCAAGGCAAGCCGGTCGACATCGCCGGCTACTACCACGCCAACGCCGAGCTGGCTGCCAAGGTCATGCGCCCAAGCGCTACCTTGAACGCCGCGATCGCGTCGCTGAAGTAAGCTAGCCCGCAACACACGAAGCCCCGGTCATGTGCCGGGGCTTTGTGCTTTCTACAGGAGAACATCGATGCGCCCATGGATCCCCCACGTCACCGTCGCCACCGTCATCGAGGAGAACGGCCGCTTCCTGCTGGTCGAAGAACTCAAGGGCGGCCGCGCCGTGCTCAACCAGCCCGCCGGGCACCTGGAACCCGATGAAAGCCTGATCGAGGCGGCCATCCGCGAAACCCTGGAAGAAACCGGCTACGACGTCGAGCTGACCGGCGTCATTGGCATCTACCTGTACACCGCGCCCAGCAACGGCGTGACGTACCAGCGAGTGTGCTTTGCCGGCAAGCCGCTGCACCACGACCCGGAGCGCACGCTGGACCACGGCATCATCGGGCCGCAGTGGTTGACCCGCGATGAGATCATCGAGCAGAAGCCGCGCTGGCGCAGCGAGTTGTTGTTGCAGTGTATTGATGATTACCTGGCGGGCGACCTGCACAGCCTGTCCCTGATCCGAAATTGACCTGTAGCCGCTGCCGAAGGCTGCGCTGGCCCTATGCCCCACTGGAGATCTACTGCGCACTCAAAGGCCAGCGCAGCCTGCGGCAGCGGCTACAGAAGCGAGCGAAGCGCGGCGCTTGGTGGTAGAATCCCCTGCTTTTCCCAGACACACTCTCAATTCCTATGCGTGATTCAGCTGCTGCCCCTGAAACCCAGCGCGTCATCGTCGGCATGTCCGGCGGCGTTGATTCTTCCGTGTCCGCCCTCCTGCTGCTCGAACAGGGGTACCAGGTGGAAGGCCTGTTCATGAAGAACTGGGAAGAAGACGACGGCACCGAATACTGCACCGCCCGCGAAGACCTGGCCGACGCCCAGGCCGTGTGCGACCGTATCGGCATCAAGCTGCATACGGCCAACTTCGCCGCCGAATACTGGGACAACGTCTTCGAACATTTCCTGGAAGAGTACAAGGCCGGCCGCACGCCGAACCCCGACATCCTCTGCAACCGCGAAATCAAGTTCAAGGCCTTCCTGGACTACGCCCTGTCGCTGGGCGCCGACCTGATCGCCACCGGCCACTACGTGCGCCGCCGTGACATCGACGGCCGCACCGAGCTGCTCAAGGGCCTGGACCCGAACAAGGACCAGAGCTACTTCCTGCACGCCGTGGGCGGCGAACAGATCGCCCGCACCCTGTTCCCGGTGGGCGAGCTGGAAAAGCCGGAAGTGCGCGCCATTGCCGAGAAACACGGCCTGGCCACCGCCAAGAAGAAGGATTCCACCGGTATCTGCTTCATTGGCGAGCGCCGCTTCAGCGACTTCCTCAAGCAGTACCTGCCGGCGCAGCCCGGCGAGATCCAGAACACCGAAGGTGAAGTGATCGGCCGGCACCACGGCCTGATGTACCACACCATCGGCCAGCGCCAGGGCCTGGGCATTGGCGGCCTGAAGGACGCCAGCGACGAGCCGTGGTACGTGCTGGAGAAGGACCTGGAACGCAACGTGCTGGTGGTCGGCCAAGGCAATGACCACCCATGGCTGTTCTCCCGCGCCCTGCTGGCCTCGGAGATCTGGTGGGTGAACCCCATCGACCTGAGCAGCCCGCGCCGCCTGACCGCCAAGGTGCGCTACCGCCAGGGCGACCAGCCCTGCACGCTGGAAAAGACCGCCAGTGGCTACCGCGCGGTGTTCGACGACCCGCAGCGCGCCGTTACCCCCGGTCAGTCCGTGGTGTTCTACGACGGCGAGATCTGCCTGGGTGGCGGCGTCATTGAAGTGGCCCAGCCGTGGACCAGCAAAGGCGCCGCTGCATGAACCCCATTCAGGAGCAATTGATTGCCCTGGGTGCGGTCTTCCAGGCCGCCGTGCTAGTAGACCGCATCGCCAAGACCGGCCAGAGCGCCGAGGCGGCCATGGGCTGCATGCTTGGCAGCCTGCTGATTCGCGACCCCAAGGACACCCTGGAGGTGTTCGGCGGCGACGACCTGAACCTGCGCGACGGCTACCGCGCCCTGGTCAGCGCGCTTGAGCGCGACCCGGCCAGCCTGCAACGCGAACCGCTGCGCTACGCCCTGTCGATGCTCAACCTGGAGCGCCAGCTGGGCAAGCGTGACGACCTGCTGGAGGTGATCGGCCGGCGGTTGCCGCAGATCCAGTCCCAGGTAGAACATTTTGGCATTACCCACGAGAACGTTATCGCCGCCAGCGGTGCGCTGTATCAGGACACCCTGAGCACCCTGCGCCAGCGGATCCAGGTGCAGGGCGACATGCGCAACCTGCAGCAGCCCAGCAACGCCGCGAAAATTCGCGCGTTGCTGCTGGCCGGCATCCGTTCGGCGCGTTTGTGGCGGCAATTGGGCGGCCACCGCTGGCAACTGGTATTCAGCCGGCGCAAGCTGCTCAAAGAACTGTATCCGATGATGCGCGGTTAACGCTCGTCACCTCACGGGCGCGGTCGGCGCTGGGCTGCCGACCTGCAATGAATTTTCATGTATGATACGCGCCCCATTTCGTTGCCCGACTGTCCGAGAACACCCCATGCAGCTTTCTTCGCTCACTGCGGTTTCCCCTGTTGACGGCCGCTACGCCGGCAAAACCCAGGCCCTGCGCCCTATTTTCAGCGAATACGGCCTGATCCGTTTCCGCGCCCTGGTCGAGGTGCGCTGGCTCCAGCGCCTGGCCGCCCACCCGCAAATCAGCGAAGTGCCGGCGTTCTCCGCCGAAGCCAACGCTATCCTCGACGCCCTGGCCGATGACTTCGCCCTCGAGCACGCCGAGCGCGTGAAAGAGATCGAACGCACCACCAACCACGACGTCAAGGCCATCGAGTACCTGTTGAAAGAACAGGCTGCCAAGCTGCCGGAACTGGCCAAGGTCAGCGAGTTCATCCACTTCGCCTGCACCAGCGAGGACATCAACAACCTGTCCCACGCCCTGATGCTGCGCGAAGGCCGTGACACCGTGCTGCTGCCGCTGATGCGCCAGATCGCCGATAACATCCGCGAACTGGCCCACCGCTTCGCCGACGTGCCGATGCTGTCGCGCACCCACGGCCAGCCGGCTTCGCCGACCACCCTGGGCAAGGAACTGGCCAACGTCGTCTACCGTCTGGAGCGCCAGATCGCCCAGGTAGCCGCCGTGCCGCTGCTGGGCAAGATCAACGGCGCCGTGGGCAACTACAACGCCCACCTGTCGGCCTACGCCGACATCGACTGGGAAGCCAACGCGCGCGCCTTCATCGAAGACGAGCTGGGCCTGGGCTTCAACCCCTACACCACCCAGATCGAGCCGCACGACTACATCGCCGAGCTGTTCGACGCCATCGCGCGCTTCAACACCATCCTGATCGACTTCGACCGCGATATCTGGGGCTACATCTCCCTGGGTTACTTCAAGCAGCGCACCATCGCTGGCGAAATCGGCTCGTCGACCATGCCGCACAAGGTCAACCCGATCGACTTCGAGAACTCCGAAGGCAACCTGGGTATCGCCAACGCACTGTTCCAGCACCTGGCCAGCAAACTGCCGGTTTCGCGCTGGCAGCGTGACCTGACCGACTCCACCGTGCTGCGCAACCTGGGCGTGGGCTTTGCCCACAGCGTCATCGCCTACGAGGCGACCCTGAAGGGCATCAGCAAGCTGGAACTGAACGAAGTGCGCATCGCCCAAGACCTGGACGCCTGCTGGGAAGTCCTGGCCGAGCCGATTCAGACCGTGATGCGCCGCTACAACATCGAAAACCCGTACGAAAAACTGAAAGAGTTGACCCGCGGCAAGGGCATCACCCCTGACGCGCTGCAAACTTTCATCGACGGCCTGGACATGCCAGCCGAAGCCCGCGCTGAACTGAAGAAGCTGACCCCGGCTTCCTACATCGGTAACGCCGCGGCCCAGGCCAAGCGCATCTGACGCTCCGCCCCGTCGCTACGACGCCCGGCTCAGCCGGGCGTTTTTATTCGTGACTTAAAAGCGCTCTCATTCAATAGGTTACACATGAATCCTGATACTCCTCTGCAACTGCTGGGCGGCCTGACTGCACGTGAATTCCTGCGTGATTACTGGCAGAAAAAGCCCCTGCTGATCCGTCAGGCGTTCACCGATTTCGACAACCCGATCAGCCCCGACGAGCTGGCGGGCCTGGCCCTGGAAGAAGAAGTCGAGTCGCGCATCGTCATCGAGAACGGCGAACGCCCGTGGGAAATGCGCCGCGGCCCGTTCGAAGACGACGCCTTCAGCAAGCTGCCCGAGCGTGACTGGACCCTGCTGGTGCAGGCCGTCGACCAGTTCGTGCCGGAAGTGGCCGAGCTGCTGCAGCCGTTCCGTTTCCTGCCCAGCTGGCGTATCGACGACGTGATGATCAGCTACGCAGCCCCAGGTGGCAGCGTGGGCGCGCACTTCGACAACTACGACGTGTTCCTGCTGCAGGGCCATGGCAAGCGCAACTGGAAAATCGGCCAGATGTGCGACGCCGACAGCCCGCTGATCGACCACGCCGACCTGCGCATCCTGGCTGACTTCCAGCAGACCGACGAGTGGGTGCTGGAGCCGGGCGACATGCTCTACCTGCCGCCGCGCCTGGCCCACTACGGCGTCGCCGTGGACGACTGCATGACCTACTCGGTGGGTTTCCGCGCGCCGAGCGCCGCTGAAGTGCTGACCCACTTCACCGACTTCCTGACCCAGTTCATGCCGGACGAAGAGCGCTACACCGACGCCGACGCCCAGCCTGTGAGCGACCCGACGCAAATCCAGCACGACGCGCTGGACCGCTTGAAGAAGCTGCTCAACGAGCACATGAACGACGAGCGCCTGCTGCTGACCTGGTTCGGCCAGTTCATGACCGAGCCGCGCTACCCCGAGCTGGTGGCCGGTGAAGAGCTGGAAGAGGACGACCTGCTGGGCGGCCTGGAAGACGGCGCCATCCTGATCCGCAACCCGAGCGCGCGCCTGGCCTGGTCGGAAGTGGGCGACGACCTGCTGCTGTTCGCCAGCGGCCAGAGCCGCCTGCTGCCGGGCGAGATGCGCGAGCTGCTGAAGCTGATCTGCGCGGCCGACGCCCTGCACATCGAAAACCTGGGCCCATGGATGATTGACGAGCAAGGTCGTACACTGATCTGCGAGCTGGTCAAACAAGGAAGTCTGGGGTTTGCCGATGAATAAGATTCGCGTACGCGTGGCTGATTGGCACAAGGACATCGCCGACATTCGACGTATCCGCGAGGCCGTGTTCATTGCCGAGCAATCGGTGCCACCGGAGCTGGAGTTCGACGCAGATGACGTCGACGCCGTGCACTTCCTGGCGTGCGAGGGCGACTACCCTATCGGTACCGCCCGCCTGCTGCCCGATGGCCAGATTGGCCGGGTGTCGGTGCTCAAGGACTGGCGCGGGCTGAAAGTGGGCGACGCCCTGCTACAAGCCGCCATTACCCAGGCCGAGCACCAGGACCTCAAGCAGCAAAGCCTGAGCGCCCAGGTGCACGCCACGGCGTTCTACGAGCGCCACGGCTTCAAGGTGGTAAGCGAAGAGTTCCTCGAAGCGGGCATCCCGCACGTGGATATGGTTCGCTATAGCTGAAACACCTCCCGTAGCAGCTGCCGAAGGCTGCGTCCGGCCGCAACGCCTGTGACGCGGCCTGGCGGCCGCTGCTACGGGAGCTGCGTTGCGTCACGGATTTGCGTTCGCCCCTTCTGCCATAATGTCCACTCCAATGATGGAGACTCCGGACATGCCGTTACGCCCCCTGCTTGCCACCTGCGCACTGCTCGCCTCGTTCACTGCCAGCGCCGCCACCGAAATCGTCCAGCTGAACAACCGCACCAGCGACGACCTCCTGCCCGTGGCGCAGAACTTCATCGGCCGCGACGGCAAGGTCAGCGCCTACGGCAACCAATTGATCGTCAACGCCGACCCGGACAAGATCCAGCAACTGCGCGCGCTCATCACCCAGCTGGACGTGGCCGCCCGGCGCCTGCTGATCAGCGTCGACACCAGCGACAGCAACGAGGGCGACCGCGGCGGCTACACGGTCAATAACAACAACACCCGCATCATCAACTACGGCACCACCAACCGCACCGGCGGCACCCAGCAGGTGCAGGCCACCGAGGGCACGCCGGCGCTGATCCAGGTGGGCCAGAGCGTGCCCTTCACCACCGCCCAGAGCGACAGCTACGGCGGCCTGCAGACCCAGACCCAGTACCGCAACGTCACCCAGGGCTTCTACGTGACCGCCAGCGTCACCGGCGAGACCGTGCACCTCAACATCAGCACCAATAATGACCGGATGAGCCAGGAACGTCAGGATGTAGTGAACGTGCAAAGCACCGACACGCAGGTCAGCGGGCGCCTGGGCGAATGGATCACCTTGGCCGGTACCAATGAGCAAAGTACCGCCAATAACAGTGGCTACACGCGAAATTGGTCCACCCAGGGGCGTAGCGACATGACTTTGCGGGTAAAGGTTGATCCTCTCGACTGAAAACATGACTTGCGGGTCGCGAAAACGCCCCGCCAGTCGTCGACCCGCCCCTCGAAAACTGACTGCCAAGTCGCCTACTACCAAAGATGTAGTGATAGAAAAAAACCACTACAAAACATTTGACGACACTATTCGTGCTTGGCATGATGGCCTCGCTCCCGCTAATCAGGGGCCCTGGAAAGGGCCTTCGGATCGGTCTCTAACCTACCCACCTGAGCCGATTCGTGTCTGGAACGCCCACAAGGCAGCCTGACGAGATTGCGACTGGAACGAAGAAGTTGTCCCGAGGGACGGAAGCGCAATCGGCATCACGGCAAGACCTGAACGTTCGCACAACGGCAACCACGAGCCACGTGCGCCCGGGCAACCTTGGCCTGCCAGCTGTCTTCCCCTCCTTCGAACGACCGTTCGATCGTCGCCTTCTCCGTCAAGCCCGTCCCAGACCTTCTAAGCTTCTGATCTGCGAGCGCCACAATGGTGTTTCTGTAAGGACAGCGCCGGCGGAGCGAGAATTTTCATTCAAACCTATGCGACGAGGTTTATCTCCATGGCACTGACACGCGAACAACAAATAGCTGCCCTCGAAAAAGACTGGGCAGAAAACCCGCGCTGGAAAGGTGTAACCCGGACCTACTCTGCTGCCGACGTTGTGCGTCTGCGCGGTTCGATCCAGCCCGAGCACACATTGGCCCGCCTGGGCGCCGAGAAGCTCTGGAACCTGGTGACCCAGGGCGCCAAGCCGTCCTTCCGTCCGGACAAGGACTTCGTCAACTGCATGGGCGCCCTCACCGGCGGCCAGGCCGTGCAACAGGTCAAGGCTGGCATCCAGGCCATCTACCTGTCCGGCTGGCAAGTGGCGGCCGACAACAACTCGGCCGAATCGATGTACCCCGACCAGTCGCTGTACCCGGTGGACTCGGTGCCGACCGTGGTCAAGCGCATCAACAACTCGTTCCGTCGTGCCGACCAGATCCAATGGAAAGCCGGCAAGAACCCGGGCGATGACGGCTACATCGACTACTTCGCGCCAATCGTGGCCGACGCCGAAGCCGGTTTCGGCGGCGTGTTGAACGCCTACGAGCTGATGAAGAGCATGATCGAGGCAGGCGCCGCCGGCGTGCACTTCGAAGACCAGCTGGCTTCGGTGAAGAAATGCGGCCACATGGGTGGCAAGGTGTTGGTGCCTACCCAGGAAGCCGTGCAGAAGCTGGTGGCTGCCCGCCTGGCAGCCGACGTGGCCGGCGTGCCGACCATCATCCTGGCCCGCACCGACGCCAACGCCGCCGACCTGCTGACCTCGGACTGCGACCCATACGACCAGCCGTTCGTGACCGGCACCCGCACCCAGGAAGGCTTCTACAAGGTGCGCGCCGGCCTCGACCAGGCCATTGCCCGCGGCCTGGCCTACGCCCCGTACGCCGACCTGATCTGGTGCGAAACCGCCAAGCCGGACCTGGACGAAGCCCGCCGCTTCGCCGAGGCCATCAAGAAGGAATACCCGGACCAGCTGCTATCGTACAACTGCTCGCCGTCCTTCAACTGGAAGAAGAACCTGGACGACGCGACCATCGCCAAGTTCCAGCGCGAACTGTCGGCCATGGGCTACAAGCACCAGTTCATCACCCTGGCAGGCATCCACAACATGTGGCACAGCATGTTCAACCTGGCGCACGACTACGCCCGCAACGACATGACCGCCTATGTGAAGCTGCAGGAGCAGGAGTTCGCCGACGCCGCCAAGGGCTACACCTTCGTGGCGCACCAGCAGGAAGTGGGCACCGGCTACTTCGACGACATGACCACCGTGATCCAGGGCGGCACCTCGTCGGTGACCGCACTGACCGGCTCCACCGAAGAAGAGCAGTTCCATTAATGTGACGCACACGCTGTAACGAAAAAGGCCACCCCACGCAGGTGGCCTTTTTTTGTGGCCCCTGGAACAACACCGCTTTCACAGGCCATGGCACGTTGCAACAAACCGTAGGAGCCGACCTTGGTCGCGATGCGCCGCGCGGGCGGCGCTCGGTCTAAAGAACGCCACGAAAACACCGGCATGCGCCTTTAAACAACACCACCGACCTGTAGCCGCAGCCTTCGGCAGCGACGATGGGGTGTCGCCGCGAGGTGCCTGCCGATATTCCTGTGGCGGTCATCAAATCGAGCGCCGCCCGCGCGGCGCATCGCGACCAAGGTCGGCTCCTACATTTGTTGCAACGCGCCATGGCCTGCGAGTTCGCGTTGCCAGCCTTGGCGCACGACGCCGCCATCGCACCTTCTAATCAAACCTTCGCCCCGCCCCACATCGACTACGCTTCTACAACCAAAGTCTTGATCCACGCCAACTTATATAGAGGGAAAATAGCGTAGAACGTACGAGTTGGTTAACGCGCACGTGAGGGTTGACACGATTTGGAACCCTTTAAATGATATTAATTATCATTACACATTAAAAAGACCTCCAAACGGGTGTAACAACGGTATAAATAAAACCACCTGAAACCCCCGCCCCATGGGGCCTGCAGGCACTTGCAAGGTGTGTATGTGCTTAATCCTACGAATAAATTTGCTGCAGAAAATTTACTTGCTACCGCTTTACCCATAAAATCAGCGCGATAGATTCAGCTGCGACATATCGTCACTGCTTTACTACTTTTCAAGTACCGAGACATTTGCTCTCCGTTAAGGATTCCAGCATGCCCGATTCGACAGGACTCATGGCCCACAACTGGGGCTTTGCCATCTTCCTTTTGGGTGTCGCCGGGCTCTGCGCCTTCATGCTGGGGCTGTCGGCCCTGCTGGGCAGCAAGGCCTGGGGCCGCAGCAAGAACGAACCATTCGAATCCGGCATGCTGCCGGTCGGCAGCGCCCGCCTGCGCCTTTCCGCCAAATTCTATCTGGTCGCGATGCTGTTCGTGATCTTCGATATCGAAGCCCTCTTTCTCTTTGCATGGTCTGTGTCGGTACGCGAAAGCGGCTGGGCCGGATTCGTCGAAGCACTCGTTTTCATAGCAATTCTGTTGGCAGGTCTTGTCTACCTTTGGCGGGTGGGGGCGCTCGATTGGGCTCCCGAAGGTCGCCGTAAGCGGCAAGCGAAGCTGAAACAATGAGGCTTTGGCAATGCAATACAATCTCACCAGAATCGACCCGGATGCACCCAACGACCAGTATCCGATCGGCGAACGGGAAACCGTAGCCGATCCGCTAGAGGATCAGGTCCACAAGAACATTTTCATGGGCAAGCTCTCGGACGTCCTGAGCGGTGCTGTCAACTGGGGGCGTAAAAACTCCCTGTGGCCGTACAACTTCGGGCTTTCGTGCTGCTACGTGGAAATGACCACCGCGTTCACCGCGCCCCACGACATCGCCCGCTTCGGCGCGGAAGTGATCCGGGCATCGCCACGCCAGGCCGACTTCATGGTCATCGCCGGCACCTGCTTCGTGAAGATGGCGCCGATCATCCAGCGCCTGTACGAGCAGATGCTGGAGCCCAAGTGGGTGATCTCCATGGGTTCGTGCGCCAACTCCGGTGGCATGTACGACATTTACTCGGTCGTCCAGGGGGTGGATAAATTCCTGCCCGTGGACGTTTACGTGCCCGGCTGCCCGCCGCGCCCAGAGGCCTTCCTGCAAGGCCTGATGCTGTTGCAGGAATCGATTGGCCAAGAGCGTCGCCCGCTGTCCTGGGTCGTCGGTGATCAAGGCGTGTACCGCGCCGAGATGCCGTCGCAAAAGGAACAACGCCGCGAACAACGCATTGCGGTCACCAACCTGCGCAGCCCCGACGAAGTCTGATCCAGCTCTTTACCCGGCACCGCCACAAAGAACCCTGGCCTCATTCTGTACGTTGACGAATAGCGACCGAGAACATGACAGCGGACACCGCTCTATATATCCCGCCTTACAAGGCTGACGACCAGGACGTGGTCGTCGAACTCCAACAGCGCTTCGGCCCCGAGGCGTTCGTCGCCCAGGAAACCCGCACCGGCATGCCGGTGCTGTGGATCGCCCGCGCCAAGCTCAAGGAAGTGATGAGCTTCCTGCGCAACGTGCCCAAGCCCTACTCCATGCTGTATGACCTGCATGGCGTCGACGAGCGCCTGCGCACCCAGCGCCGCGGCCTGCCGGGCGCCGATTTCACCGTGTTCTACCACCTGATGTCGGTGGAGCGGAACAGCGACGTGATGATCAAGGTCGCGCTGCACGAAGGCGACCTGAACCTGCCCACCGTCACCGGTATCTGGCCGAACGCCAACTGGTACGAGCGTGAAGTCTGGGACATGTTCGGCATCACCTTCCAGGGCCACCCGCACCTGTCGCGCATCATGATGCCGCCCACCTGGGAAGGCCACCCGCTGCGCAAGGACTACCCGGCGCGCGCCACCGAGTTCGACCCCTACAGCCTGAGCCTGGCCAAACAGCAGCTTGAAGAAGAAGCCGCGCGTTTCCGCCCGGAAGACTGGGGCATGAAGCGTTCGGGCACCAACGAGGACTACATGTTCCTCAACCTGGGCCCCAACCACCCTTCGGCCCACGGTGCGTTCCGCATCATCCTGCAGCTGGACGGCGAAGAGATCGTCGACTGCGTGCCCGACATCGGCTACCACCACCGTGGCGCCGAGAAGATGGCCGAGCGCCAGTCGTGGCACAGCTTCATCCCCTACACCGACCGCATCGACTACCTGGGCGGGGTGATGAACAACCTGCCCTACGTGCTGGCGGTCGAGAAGCTGGCGGGCATCAAGGTGCCACAGAAGGTCGACACCATCCGCATCATGATGGCCGAGTTCTTCCGTATCACCAGCCACCTGCTGTTCCTGGGTACCTACATCCAGGACGTGGGCGCCATGACCCCGGTGTTCTTCACCTTCACCGACCGCCAGAAGGCGTACACGGTGATCGAAGCCATCACTGGTTTCCGCCTGCACCCGGCCTGGTACCGCATTGGTGGCGTGGCCCACGACCTGCCGCGCGGCTGGGAAAAGCTGGTGAAAGACTTCGTCGAATGGCTGCCCAAGCGCCTGGACGAATACACCAAGGCTGCCCTGCAGAACAGCATCCTCAAGGGCCGTACCGTCGGTGTCGCCGCCTACAACACCAAGGAAGCCCTGGAATGGGGCGTCACCGGTGCCGGCCTGCGTTCCACCGGTTGCGACTTCGACCTGCGCAAGGCGCGCCCGTACTCGGGCTACGAGAACTTCGAGTTCGAAGTGCCGCTGGGCCACAACGGCGATGCCTATGACCGCTGCATGGTGCGCGTGGAAGAAATGCGCCAGAGCATCAGGATCATCGACCAGTGCATGCGCAACATGCCCGAAGGCCCGTACAAGGCGGACCACCCGCTGACCACGCCGCCGCCCAAAGAGCGCACGCTGCAGCACATCGAAACCTTGATCACGCACTTCCTGCAGGTTTCGTGGGGCCCGGTCATGCCGGCCAACGAGTCCTTCCAGATGATCGAAGCGACCAAGGGCATCAACAGTTATTACCTGACGAGCGACGGCGGCACCATGAGCTACCGTACCCGGATCCGCACCCCAAGCTACCCGCACCTGCAGCAGATCCCTTCGGTGATCAAAGGCAGCATGGTCGCGGACTTGATCGCGTACCTGGGTAGTATCGACTTCGTTATGGCCGACGTGGACCGCTAAGCATGAACAGCACGCTTATCCAGACTGACCGTTTCGCCCTGAGCGAAACCGAGCGCTCGGCCATCGAGCACGAGCTGCACCACTACGAGGACCCGCGCGCGGCGTCCATCGAAGCCCTGAAAATCGTGCAGAAGGAACGCGGCTGGGTGCCGGACGGCGCCCTGTACGCCATCGGCGAGATCCTCGGCATCCCGGCCAGCGACGTCGAAGGCGTGGCCACCTTCTACAGCCAGATCTTCCGCCAACCGGTGGGCCGCCACATCATCCGTGTGTGCGACAGCATGGTCTGCTACATCGGCGGCCACGAATCGGTGGTCAGCGAGATCCAGAGCAAGCTGGGCATCGGCCTGGGCCAGACCACCGCGGACGGGCGCTTCACCCTGCTGCCGGTGTGCTGCCTGGGCAACTGCGACAAGGCCCCGGCGTTGATGATCGACGACGACACCTTCGGTGACGTACAGCCAGCCGGCGTTGCCAAACTGCTGGAGGGCTACGTATGACCCTGACTTCCTTCGGCCCGGCGAACCGTATCGCCCGCACCCCGGAAACCCACCCGCTGACCTGGCGCCTGCGTGACGACGCCGAACCCGTGTGGTTCGACGAGTACGTGGCGAAAGACGGCTACGCCGCCGCGCGCAAGGCCTTCGCCGACCTGTCCCAGGACGACATCGTCCAGACGGTGAAAGACTCCGGCCTCAAGGGCCGTGGCGGTGCGGGCTTCCCCACCGGCGTCAAATGGGGCCTGATGCCCAAAGACGAATCCATGAACATCCGCTACCTGCTGTGCAACGCGGACGAAATGGAGCCCAACACCTGGAAAGACCGCATGCTGATGGAGCAACTGCCCCATCTGCTGGTGGAAGGCATGCTCATCAGCGCCCGCGCGCTGAAGGCCTACCGTGGCTACATCTTCCTGCGCGGCGAGTACGTGACCGCCGCCAAGCACCTCAACCGTGCCGTGGAAGAAGCCAAGGCCGCAGGCCTGCTGGGCAAGAACATCCTCGGGTCGGGCTTCGACTTCGAGCTGTTCGTGCACACCGGTGCCGGCCGCTACATCTGCGGTGAAGAAACCGCCCTGATCAACTCCCTGGAAGGCCGCCGCGCCAACCCGCGTTCCAAACCGCCGTTCCCGGCCGCCGTGGGCGTGTGGGGCAAGCCGACCTGCGTGAACAACGTGGAAACCCTGTGCAACGTGCCGGCCATCGTCGGCAACGGCGTGGACTGGTACAAGTCGCTGGCCCGCGAAGGCAGCGAAGACGCCGGCACCAAGCTGATGGGCTTCAGCGGCAAGGTCAAGAACCCCGGCCTGTGGGAGCTGCCGTTCGGCATCCCGGCCCGCGAGCTGTTCGAGGACTACGCCGGCGGCATGCGCGACGGCTATAAGCTCAAGTGCTGGCAGCCAGGCGGTGCCGGCACCGGCTTCCTGCTGCCCGAGCACCTGGACGCGCAAATGTACGCCGGTGGCATCGGCAAGGTCGGCACCCGCATGGGTACGGGCCTGGCCATGGCCGTGGACGACAAGGTCAACATGGTCTCGCTGCTGCGCAACATGGAAGAGTTCTTCGCCCGCGAATCGTGCGGCTTCTGCACCCCGTGCCGCGACGGCCTGCCGTGGAGCGTGAAGCTGCTGCGTGCCCTGGAGCAAGGCCGCGGCCAGCAAGGCGACATCGAGACGCTGCTGGGCCTGGTCGGTTTCCTCGGCCCAGGCAAGACCTTCTGTGCCCACGCACCCGGTGCCGTGGAGCCCTTGGGCAGCGCGATCAAATATTTCCGCCCGGAATTCGAGGCTGGCATCGCCGCAAGCAGCGGCCTGCGCCCGGACCTGGCGCGCCCGATCCAGGTCGGCGCATAACAAGACTCAAAAGCCGGTGGTCCGTGCCGCCGGCTGCCCGCCCCCTGCCCTTGCATGAAGGGTTGCGGGGCGAGCACACAGCTTTCCATTAGCCACGCCCGCCCACGCGGGCCAACGAAGAACTTTGAACCATGGCCACTATCCACGTAGACGGCAAAGCGCTCGAAGTCGATGGCGCAGACAACCTGTTACAGGCCTGTCTGTCGCTTGGCCTCGACATCCCTTACTTCTGCTGGCACCCCGCACTTGGTAGCGTTGGTGCCTGTCGCCAGTGCGCGGTCAAGCAGTACACCGACGAGAACGACACCCGTGGTCGCATCGTCATGTCGTGCATGACCCCTGCCACCGACAACACCTGGATTTCCATCGACGACGACGAGTCCAAGGCGTTCCGCGCCAGCGTCGTCGAATGGCTGATGACCAACCACCCGCACGACTGCCCGGTGTGCGAGGAAGGCGGCCACTGCCACCTGCAGGACATGACCGTGATGACCGGTCACAACGAGCGTCGCTACCGCTTCACCAAGCGCACGCACCAGAACCAGGAGCTCGGCCCGTTCATCGCCCACGAGATGAACCGCTGCATCGCCTGCTACCGCTGCGTGCGCTTCTATAAAGACTACGCCGGCGGCACCGACCTGGGCGTGTACGGCGCCCACGACAACGTGTACTTCGGCCGCGTTGAAGACGGCGTGCTGGAAAGCGAGTTCTCCGGCAACCTCACCGAGGTCTGCCCGACTGGTGTGTTCACCGACAAGACCCACTCCGAGCGCTACAACCGCAAGTGGGACATGCAGTTCGCCCCCAGCATCTGCCACGGCTGCAGCAGCGGCTGCAACATCAGCCCCGGCGAGCGCTACGGCGAACTGCGCCGCGTGGAGAACCGCTACAACGGTTCGGTCAACCACTACTTCCTGTGCGACCGCGGCCGTTTCGGCTACGGCTACGTGAACCGCAAGGACCGCCCGCGCCAGCCGCTGCTGGGCCAGCAGAAGCTGGGCCTGGACGCCGCCCTGGACAAGGCCGCCGAGCTGCTGCGCGGCCGCAACATCGTCGGCATCGGCTCGCCGCGCGCCAGCCTGGAAAGCAACTACGCGCTGCTGGAACTGGTAGGCGGCGAGCACTTCTACAGCGGTATCGAAGCCGCTGAACTGGGCCGCATCCGCCTGGTGCTGGACGTGCTGAAAAACAGCCCGCTGCCGATCCCGAGCCTGCGCGAAGTGGAAGACCACGACGCCGTGTTCGTGCTGGGCGAAGACCTGACCCAGACCGCCGCGCGCATGGCCCTGGCCCTGCGCCAGTCGGTGAAGGGCAAGGCCGTGGAAATGGCCGAAGGCATGCGCGTGCAGCCCTGGCTGGACGCAGCGGTCAAAAATATCGGCCAGCACGCCCTACACCCACTGTTCATCGCCAGCCTCACCGACACCAAGCTCGATGACGTGGCCGAGGAATGCGTGCACGCAGCACCTGAAGACCTGGCGCGCATCGGCTTCGCCGTGGCCCACGCCCTGGACGCCAGCGCCCCTGCGGTGACTGGCCTGGACGCCGAAGCCCTGGAGCTGGCGCAACGCATCGCCGACGCCCTGCTGAAAGCCAAGCGCCCGCTGATCGTGTCCGGCACCTCGCTGGGCAGCAACGCCCTGATCGAGGCCGCCGCCAACATCGCCAAGGCCCTAAACCTGGCCGGCAAGCAAGGCTCCCTGAGCCTGGTGGTGCCCGAGGCCAACAGCCTGGGCCTGGCCATGCTCGGTGGCGAGTCGGTTGACGCTGCGCTGGACGCGGTGCTCGACGGCCGTGCCGACGCCCTGGTGATTCTCGAAAACGATCTGTACACCCGCCTGCCGGCCGCCAAGGTCGATGCTGCCCTGGCCGCCGCCAAGGTTGTCATCGTTGCCGACCACCAGCAGACCGCCACCGCCGACCGCGCCCACCTGGTGCTGCCAGCGGCCAGCTTCGCCGAAGGCGACGGCACCCTGGTCAGCCAGGAAGGCCGCGCCCAGCGCTTCTTCCAGGTGTTCGACCCGGCGTACCTGGACGCAAGCAACCTGATCCACGAAGGCTGGCGCTGGCTGCACGCCCTGCGCAGCACGCTTTTGGACCGTCAGGTCGATTACACCCTGCTGGACCAGGTGACCCAGGCCGTGGCCAACAGCAAGCCGGCCCTGGCGCGCATCGTCGAAGCCGCCCCGTCGGCCGCGTTCCGCATCAAGGGCTTGAAGCTGGCCCGTGAACCGCTGCGCTACAGCGGCCGCACGGCCATGCGCGCCAACGTCAGCGTGCACGAGCCGCGCACCCCGCAGGACAAGGACACCGCGTTCGCCTTCTCCATGGAAGGCTACTCGGGCTCCGCCGAGCCGCGCCAGCAGGTGCCGTTCGCCTGGTCGCCGGGCTGGAACTCGCCACAGGCCTGGAACAAGTTCCAGGACGAGGTCGGTGGTCACCTGCGTGCAGGCGACCCGGGCACCCGCCTGATCGAGAGCCAGGGCGACAGCCTGAACTGGTACAGCGCCATCCCGGGCGCCTTCGCCCCGGCCCGTGGCACCTGGACCGCGGTGCCGGTGCACCACCTGTTCGGTTCCGAGGAAAACTCGTCCCGCGCAGCGCCCGTGCAGGAACGCATCCAGCCCGCCTACGTCAGCCTGGCCAAGTCGGAAGCCGACCGCCTGGGCGTCAACGACGGCGCGCTGCTGAGCCTGAACGTGGCGGGCGTGGCCCTGCGCCTGCCGCTGCGCATCAATGAAGAACTCGGCGCGGGCCTGGTGGCCCTGCCCGCAGGCTTCGCCGGCATTCCGCCTGCGTTCGCCGGCGCTACCGTCGACGGCCTGCAGGAGGCAGCACAATGACCTGGTTCACCCCTGAAGTGATCGACATCATCATTGCTGTCGTGAAGGCCCTGGTGATCATGCTGGCCGTGGTGGTCTGCGGCGCGCTGCTCAGCTTCGTCGAGCGCCGCCTGCTGGGCTGGTGGCAGGACCGCTACGGTCCGAACCGTGTCGGCCCGTTCGGCATGTTCCAGATCGCCGCCGACATGCTGAAGATGTTCTTCAAGGAAGACTGGAACCCACCGTTCGTCGACCGGGTGATCTTCACCCTGGCGCCGGTGGTGGCCATGAGTGCCTTGCTGATCGCCTTCGCCATCATCCCGATCACCCCGACCTGGGGCATCGCCGACCTGAACATCGGCCTGCTGTTCTTCTTCGCCATGGCCGGCCTGTCGGTGTACGCCGTGCTGTTCGCCGGCTGGTCGTCGAACAACAAGTACGCCCTGCTCGGCAGCCTGCGGGCCTCGGCACAGACCGTGTCGTACGAAGTGTTCATGGGCCTGGCGCTGATGGGCATCGTGGCGCAGGTGGGTTCGTTCAACATGCGCGACATCGTTGAATACCAGAACCAGCACCTGTGGTTCATCATTCCGCAGTTCTTCGGCTTCTGCACCTTCTTCGTCGCCGGCGTTGCGGTAACTCACCGCCACCCCTTCGACCAACCGGAAGCGGAACAGGAACTGGCTGACGGCTACCACATTGAATACGCCGGCATGAAATGGGGCATGTTCTTCGTCGGTGAGTACATCGGCATCATCATGATCTCGGCGCTGCTGGTGACCCTGTTCTTCGGCGGCTGGCACGGCCCGTTCGATATCCTGCCGCAACTGTCGTTCATCTGGTTCGCCCTGAAGACCGCGTTCTTCATCATGATCTTCATCCTGCTGCGCGCCTCGATCCCGCGCCCACGGTATGACCAGGTGATGGATTTCAGCTGGAAATTCTGCTTGCCGCTGACCCTGATCAATTTGCTGGTGACCGCTGCCGTCGTGTTGCTGAACACGCCAGCCGTTGCGGCCCAGTGAGGATTTGACCCATGTTCAAATATATTGGTGACATCGTTAAGGGTACGGGTACCCAACTGCGCAGCCTGGTGATGATTTTCGGCCACGGCTTCCGCAAGCGCGACACCCTGCAGTACCCCGAAGAAGCCGTGTACCTGCCGCCGCGCTACCGCGGCCGCATCGTACTGACCCGCGACCCCGACGGCGAAGAGCGCTGCGTGGCGTGCAACCTGTGCGCCGTGGCCTGCCCGGTAGGTTGCATCTCGCTGCAGAAGGCCGAGACCGAAGACGGCCGCTGGTACCCGGACTTCTTCCGCATCAACTTCTCCCGCTGCATTTTCTGCGGCCTGTGCGAGGAAGCGTGCCCGACCACCGCGATCCAGCTGACCCCGGATTTCGAGATGGCCGAGTTCAAGCGTCAGGACCTGGTGTACGAGAAGGAAGATCTGCTGATCTCCGGCCCCGGCAAGAACCCTGACTACAACTTCTATCGCGTTGCAGGGATGGCCGTTGCCGGCAAGCCGAAAGGCGCTGCGCAGAACGAAGCCGAGCCGATCAACGTGAAGAGCTTGCTCCCTTAAGGAAGAAAGATGGAATTCGCTTTCTATTTCGCAGCCGGAGTCGCCGTGGTGTCCACCTTCAGGGTGATCACCAACACCAACCCCGTGCACGCGCTGCTGTACCTGATCATCTCGCTGATCGCCGTGTCCATGACCTTCTTCAGCCTGGGCGCACCGTTCGCCGGTGTGCTGGAAGTGATCGTCTACGCCGGCGCCATCATGGTGCTGTTCGTCTTCGTGGTGATGATGCTCAACCTGGGCCCGGCGTCGGTGCTGCAGGAACGGGGCTGGTTCAAGCCCGGCATCTGGGCAGGCCCGATCTTCCTGGCCGGCATGCTGCTGTTCGAGCTGCTGTACGTGCTGTTCGCCGAGCCTTCGGGCGCGGCCATCGGCCAGGAAACCGTGGGCGCCAAGGCCGTGGGCGTGAGCCTGTTCGGCCCTTACCTGCTGGTGGTGGAACTGGCCTCGATGCTGCTGCTGGCCGCCGTGGTCACCGCCTTCCACCTGGGCCGCAACGAGGCGAAGGAGTAACTCATGTCATCTATTCCCCTGGAACATGGTCTCGCAGTAGCCGGTGTGCTGTTCTGCCTGGGCCTGATGGGCGTGTTGGTACGCCGCAACATTCTGTTCGTATTGATGAGCCTGGAAATCATGATGAACGCCACTGCGCTGGCGTTCGTCGTGGCCGGTGCACGCTGGGCGCAGCCGGATGGACAGATCATGTTCATCCTGGTCATCACCCTGGCAGCCGCCGAGGCCAGCATTGGCCTGGCGATTCTGCTGCAGCTGTACCGCCGCTTCCACACGCTTGATATCGACGCTGCCAGTGAGATGCGCGGATGAACCTAATCTTCCTGACTTTCGTATTCCCCCTGATCGGCTTCCTGCTGCTGTCGTTCTCGCGCGGGCGCTTCTCCGAGAACCTCTCGGCGCTGATCGGCGTGGGCTCCATCGGCCTGTCGGCGATTGTCGCCGCCTGGGTCATCTGGCAGTTCAACGTTGCGCCGCCTGAAGCGGGCCACTACACCCTGGTGCTGTGGCGCTGGATGTCGGTGGACGGCTTCGAACCCAACTTCGCCCTGTACGTCGACGGCCTGTCGGTGACCATGCTCGGCGTGGTGGTGGGCGTAGGCTTCCTGATCCACCTGTTCGCGTCCTGGTACATGCGCGGTGAAGAGGGCTACTCGCGCTTCTTCTCGTACACCAACCTGTTCATCGCCAGCATGCTGTTCCTGGTACTGGCCGACAACCTGCTGTTCCTGTACTTCGGTTGGGAAGGCGTGGGCCTGTGCAGCTACCTGCTGATCGGCTTCTACTACAGCAACCGCGCCAACGGCAACGCCGCCCTGAAAGCGTTCATCGTCACCCGTATCGGTGACGTGTTCATGGCCATCGGCCTGTTCATCCTGTTCCAGCAGCTGGGCACGCTGAACATCCAGGAACTGATGGTGCGGGCCCCTGCGCACTTCAAGGTCGGCGACTTCTGGATTGTCTTCGCCACCCTGATGCTGCTGGGCGGCGCGGTCGGTAAATCGGCCCAGCTGCCGCTGCAGACCTGGCTGGCAGACGCCATGGCCGGCCCTACCCCGGTCTCGGCACTGATCCACGCCGCCACCATGGTGACCGCGGGCGTGTACCTGATCGCCCGTACCCACGGCCTGTTCGCCCTGGCGCCGGATATCCTGCACCTGGTGGGCATCGTCGGCGGCGTGACCCTGGTACTGGCCGGCTTCGCCGCCCTGGTGCAGACCGACATCAAGCGTATCCTCGCCTACTCCACCATGAGCCAGATCGGCTACATGTTCCTGGCCCTGGGCGTGGGTGCCTGGGAAGGCGCGATCTTCCACCTGATGACCCACGCCTTCTTCAAGGCCCTGCTGTTCCTTGCCTCGGGTGCGGTGATCGTTGGCTGCCACCACGAGCAGAACATCTTCAAGATGGGCGGCCTGTGGAAGAAACTGCCGCTGGCCTACGCCTGCTTCATCGTCGGTGGCGCGGCGCTGTCGGCCCTGCCGATCCTGACCGTGGGCTTCTACTCCAAGGACGAGATCCTCTGGGAAGCCTTCGCCAGCGGCCACACCTACCTGCTGTACGCAGGCCTGGTGGGCGCGTTCATGACCTCGATCTACACCTCCCGCCTGATCTTCATCGCCTTCCACGGCGAAGCCAAGACCGACGCCCACCCCGGCCACGGTATCTCCCACTGGCTGCCGCTGGGCGTGCTGATCGTGCTGTCGACCTTCGTCGGCGCCTGGATCCACCCACCACTGGCGGGCGTGCTGCCGGAAAGCGTCGGCCATGCCGGCGGTGAAGCCAAGCACAGCCTGGAAATCGCCTCGGGCGCCATCGCCCTGGCCGGTATCCTGCTGTCGGCCATGCTGTTCCTGGGCAAGCGCCGCGTGGCCACCGCCATCGCCAACAGCAGCCTTGGCCGCGTGCTGTCGGCCTGGTGGTTCGCCGCCTGGGGCTTCGACTGGATCTACGACAAACTGTTCGTCAAACCGTACCTGGCTATCAGCCACCTGCTGCGCAAGGACCCCGTGGACCGCACCATCGGTCTGATCCCGCGCATGGCCAAGGGCGGCAACAGCGCCATGAGCCGTACCGAAACGGGCCAGCTGCGCTGGTACGCCGCCTCCATCGCCGCCGGTGCCGTGCTGGTACTGGGCGCCGTTGTGCTGGCTGCGGTCTGACTATGAACCTTGCGACTTTGCGAAAGGAATTGAGCCCGTCATGATTCTGCCCTGGCTGATCCTGATCCCCTTTATCGGCGGCCTTCTGTGCTGGCTGGGTGAGCGCTCCGGCGCCACCCTGCCACGCTGGATCGCGTTGCTGACCATGTCCCTGGAACTCGCCCTCGGCCTCTGGCTGTGGGCCCATGGCGACTACCACCTGGCCCCTGCCCCGGGCGCCGCACCTGTCTGGGCCTATGAATTCAAGGTCCAGTGGATCGAGCGCTTCGGCATCAGCGTGCACCTGGGCCTCGATGGCCTGTCGCTGCTGATGATCTTGCTGACCGGCCTGCTCGGCGTGCTGTCGGTGCTGTGTTCCTGGAAAGAGATCCAGCGCCACGTCGGCTTCTTCCACCTCAACCTGATGTGGATCCTGGGCGGCGTGGTCGGGGTGTTCCTGGCCCTGGACCTGTTCCTGTTCTTCTTCTTCTGGGAAATGATGCTGGTGCCGATGTACTTCCTCATCGCGCTCTGGGGTCACAGCTCGGCAGACGGCAAGAAGACCCGGATCTACGCGGCGACCAAGTTCTTCATCTTCACCCAGGCCAGCGGCCTGATCATGTTGGTGGCGATCCTGGGCCTGGTGTTGTTCAACTACAACGCCACCGGCGTGCTGACCTTCAACTACAGCGACCTGCTCAAGACCAACCTGCCCCACGGCGTGGAATACATCCTGATGCTGGGCTTCTTCATCGCCTTCGCGGTGAAGCTGCCGGTGGTGCCGTTCCACTCCTGGCTGCCGGATGCCCACGCCCAGGCGCCCACTGCAGGTTCGGTGGACCTGGCCGGTATCTTGCTGAAGACCGCGGCCTACGGCCTGCTGCGCTTCGCCCTGCCGCTGTTCCCGCATGCCTCGGCCGAGTTTGCGCCGATTGCCATGACCCTGGGCCTGATCGGTATCTTCTACGGCGCCTTCCTGGCGTTCGCGCAGACCGACATCAAGCGCCTGATCGCCTTCTCCAGCGTGTCGCACATGGGCTTCGTGCTGATCGGCATCTACTCGGGTTCGCAACAGGCGCTGCAAGGCGCGGTGATCCAGATGCTGGCCCACGGCCTGTCGGCAGCGGCGCTGTTTATCCTCAGCGGCCAGCTGTACGAGCGCCTGCACACCCGTGACATGCGCGAGATGGGCGGCCTGTGGTCGCGCATCGCCTACCTGCCGGCCATCAGCCTGTTCTTCGCGGCGGCGTCGCTGGGCCTGCCGGGCACCGGCAACTTCGTCGGCGAGTTCCTGATCCTGATCGGCAGCTTCCCGATTGCCCCGATCGTGATCATCATCGCCACCACCGGCCTGGTGTTCGGCTCGGTGTACTCGCTGATCATGATCCACCGCGCCTACTTCGGCCCGTCGAAATCCGACGCGATCCTGGCCGGCATGGACAACCGCGAACTGATCATGGTGCTGGGCCTTGCCGCCCTGCTGGTACTGCTTGGCGTCTATCCGCAACCGTTCCTGGACACCTCTTCGGCCACCATGGCCGGTGTGCAGCAGTGGTTCGGCACCGCTTTCACTCAACTCGCTTCGGCCCGGTAAGAGCGCTATGGACCTGACCCTTCAACACTTTATCGCGCTTGCACCGCTGCTGATCACCAGCCTCACCGTTGTCGTGGTGATGCTGGCGATCGCCTGGCGGCGCAATCACTCGCAAACCTTCCTGCTGTCGGTGGCGGGGCTGAACATTGCCCTGCTGTCGGTGCTGCCGGCCCTCAAGGTGTCGCCCATCAGCGTCACCTCGCTGATCCAGATCGACCACTTCGCCTGCCTGTACATTGCCTTGATCCTGATCGCCACGCTGGCGTGCGTGACCCTCGCCCACGCCTACCTGGGTGATGGCGGCTCGGGCTACCCGGGCAACCGCGAAGAGCTGTACCTGCTGATCCTGATGGCCGCCGCCGGCGGCATGGTGCTGGTCAGCGCGCAGCACCTGTCGAGCCTGTTCATCGGCCTGGAACTGCTGTCGGTGCCCACCTACGGCCTGATCGCCTACGCGTTCTTCAACAAGCGTTCGCTGGAAGCCGGCATCAAGTACATGGTGCTGTCGGCCGCCGGTTCCGCCTTCCTGCTGTTCGGCATGGCGCTGCTGTATGCCGACGCCGGCAGCCTGCAGTTCGCCGACATCGGTCGCGCCCTGGCAGCCACCGGCAAGCCGAGCAGCCTGGCGGCCCTGGGCCTGGGCATGATGTTCGTGGGCCTGGCGTTCAAGCTGTCGCTGGTACCCTTCCACCTGTGGACCCCGGACGTCTACGAAGGCGCCCCGGCGCCGGTGGCGGCCTTCCTGGCCACGGCCAGCAAGGTGGCGGTGTTCGCGGTGGTGGTGCGTCTGTTCCAGCTGTCGCCTGCGGCCAGCAGCGGCGTGCTGACCACCGTGCTGGAAGTGATTGCGGTGGCCTCGATCATCATCGGCAACCTGCTGGCGGTGACCCAGACCAACCTCAAGCGCCTGTTGGGCTTCTCGTCGATCGCCCACTTCGGTTACCTGCTGATCGCCCTGGTGGCCAGCAAGGGCCTGGCGCTGGAGGCCATCGGCGTGTACCTGGTGACCTACGTCATCACCAGCCTGGGCGCCTTCGGCGTGATTACCCTGATGTCCTCGCCGTACAACGGCCGTGACGCCGACGCCCTGTACGAATACCGCGGCCTGTTCTGGCGCCGTCCGTACCTGACCGCCGTGCTGACCGTGATGATGCTATCCCTGGCCGGCATCCCGCTGACCGCCGGCTTCATCGGCAAGTTCTACATCATCGCCACTGGCGTGCAGTCGCAACTGTGGTGGCTGACCGGCGCCCTGGTGATCGGTAGCGCCATCGGCGTGTTCTACTACCTGCGCGTGATGGTCACCCTGTACCTGATCGAGCCGACCCTGCGTCGCCACGATGCGCCGTTCAACTGGGAACAACGCACCGGCGGCGTGATGCTGCTGGCCATCGCCATCCTGGCGTTCGCCCTGGGCGTGTACCCGCAGCCGTTGCTGGACCTGGTGCAGCATGCTGGGTTTCAGTTGGTGGGTTGATTAACCCATGCAAAACAAAACACCCCGCCGAGTGCGGGGTGTTTTGTTTTTGGGCCAACAACAATCCCCAGCCATACAAACAAAGCGGACCAGGTGATGCCACAGGCATAACTGGCCCGAAACAAACGTGGGAGGGGGCTCTGCCCCCGAAGCGCCGCGCGGGCGGCGCTCGATCTCATGAACACCACAAAAAACCCGCCATGCACCTCTCAAATCCCCCGCAATCGCGTAGCCGCTGCCGCCAGGCTGCGCTGGCCCTTTACCACACTGCAGATCTTCAGGGTTCACACAAGCCAGCGCAGCCTGGCGGCAGCGGCTACAGGATTGCGTTATGGCCGCCAAGTGCATGTCTGGGGTTTTGCAGCGGTCTTGAGATCGAGCGCCGTCCGCACGGCGCGACCCGGCCTACCGGCCGGTGCTACATTTGTTGCACCGTGCCATGGCCTGATGGAGTGGCGCTGTCTGCCTTGTTTGCCTGACACAGGATTTGTGTCGCGCCGCTCTGCGCCAGGCGCTACAGTTGGGTGAGTCTTTTCTTCCTGTTCAAGGCCCCCTGTCGATGACCAAACCCTCCACCCTCCTCCTGCTCGCCGTTGCCCTGCTGGCTGGCTGCTCCAGCACGCCCAAGGCGCCTACCCCCGAGCAACTGGCGCAGATCGAAGCCGCCAACCTGCGCACCGATGCCGACATGAGCCTGGTGCTGGACAAGCTGGCCAGCCTCAACCCGCAACCCATCGAGACCCTGGACGTGGCGACCGCGCGGGTGCAGCCAACCCTGGCCGACGCCGCCAAGGCGGTACTGGCCGACCAAGGCGTGGCCGGCGACGCGGCTGGCGTGCAGGCCTACGACCGTAGCGTGCCGGGTGCCGCCGGGCAGATCCCGGCCACGGTCTATACCCCGGATGGCGGTGGCTTCAAGCCGGTGATCCTGTACTTCCACGGCGGTGGCTGGGTGCTGGCTGACCGCAAGGTCTATGACAGCTCGGCCCGCGCCCTGGCCAAGGTGGCCGATGCCGTGGTGGTGTCCATCGACTACCGCCGCGCCCCGGAAGACCGCTTTCCCGCCGCCGCCGATGACGGCGTGGCCGTGTACCGCTGGCTGACCCACTACGCCCGCGCCGTGGGCGGCGACCCCAAGCACCTGGCCCTGGCCGGTGAAAGCGCCGGCGGCAACCTGGCCCTGGCCACTGCCATCGCCGCCCATGAGCAAGGCCTGGCCGCGCCCAAGCACGTGCTGGCCATCTACCCGGTGACCCAGACCGGCAGCGACACCGAGTCCTACAGCAAATACGCCCACGCCAAGCCGTTGAACGCGGCGATGATGCCGTGGTTCTTCAACCAGCTGCTGAGCGACCCGGGGCAGAAACAGGACCCGCGCCTGGACGTGCTGCACGCCAACCTGCAGGGCTTGCCACCGGTGACCCTGATCAACGCCGAGGTCGACCCGCTGCGTGACGACGGCGCCTTGATGGAAACCGCGTTGAAAGCAGCCGGCGTGAACGTGGAGCGCCGGGTGTACAGCGGTGTCACCCATGAGTTCTTCGGGCTGGGCAACCTGGTACAGAAATCCGCCCAGGCCCAGGCCTACGCCGGCGAACGCCTGAACGCCGACCTGCACCGCGCCATCTCCGACACCCCCGACACCCCCGCCCCGTAGCAGCTGCCGCAGGCTGCGTCCGGCGCCAACACCGTAGCGCCCCCGGACGCGGCCTTTGGGCCGCTGCTACGGCCTAGCCCCCGTAGCAGCTGCCGCAGGCTGCGTCCGAAGCCAGCACCGTGGCGCGGCCGGACGCGGCCTATGGGCCGCTGCTACAGCCTAGCCCCCGTAGCAGCTGCCGCAGGCTGCCTCCGTAGCCAACACCGTAGCGCCCCCGGACGCGGCCTTTGGGCCGCTGCTACGGCCTAGCCCCCGTAGCAGCTGCCGCAGGCTGCGTCCGGCGCCAACATCGTAGCGCCCCCGGACGCGGCCTTTGGGCCGCTGCTACAGCCTAGCCCCCGTAGCAGCTGCCGCAGGCTGCGTCCGAAGCCAACACCGTAGCGCCCCCCGGACGCGGCCTATGGGCCGCTGCTACAGCCTAGCCCCCGTAGCAGCTGCCGCAGGCTGCGTCCGACGCCAACACCGTAGCGCCCCCGGACGCGGCCTTTGGGCCGCTGCTACGGGTTAAGGCCCTCCGCGTGTACGAAGCAGAGTTTGTTGCCCTCAGGGTCGCGGCAGTAGGCGCCGTAGTAGTCGGCTGAATACTGCGGCCGCAGGCCCGGGGCGCCTTCGTCCTGGCCGCCCAACTGCACCGCGGTCTTCCACGCCGCATCAACCTGGGCACGGCTGCGCGCGGCAAAACTGACCTGTACACCATTGCCCCAGGTAGCCGGCAGGCCGTTGAACGGCTCCTGCACGAAAAACTGCGGCCAGCGCCGGCCCGGCACCTGCCAGCCGGCCCCCGGCGGCCCGCCGTCGTTATCATCCGGCATGCGTTCAAGCCCCAGTTCATGCAGCACGGCATCATAAAACGCCGCCAGCCGCGGCAAGTCCCGTGCACCCAGTTGAATATGGCTGTACATGGCAGGTCCTCCTTTTTCATCCTATATGACAAAAAACTCAGCCCCGTCGCAATGGCCCGGGGCCGGTTTACACTCGCCTGCACCTATTCGCTAGACGAGCGCCTTCATGACCGGTTCACTGCTCCTGCGCGGCATGTTCGTCGGCATCCTTGCCGGCTTTCTCGCGTTCAGCTTCGCCAAATGCTTCGGCGAACCCCAGATCGACCAGGCCTTTGCCTTCGAGGAACACCTGGACCAGGGCCCCGCCCCCGAGCTGGTGGGCCGCGAGCTGCAGAGCGGCATCGGCCTGATCAGCGGCGTGGTGGTGTACAGCGCCAGCATGGGCGCGCTGTTTGCCCTGGCCTTCGCCAACTGCGTGGGCCGGGTCGGACGCCTGGGCCCGCGGGGGCTGGCCGCGTTGCTCGCGCTGGCGGCGTTCGTGGCGGTGATCGTGGTGCCGGCGCTGAAATACCCCGCCAACCCGCCGTCCATCGGCGACCCCGACACTATCCGCGAGCGTACCCACTTGTTCCTGCTGATGGTGATGCTGTCGGTGGTGGCCATGGTCATCGCCGTGAACTTCGCCCGCAACCTGCTGCCGCGCCATGGCGCCTGGACCGCTGCCCTGATCGGCATCGCCCTGTACCTGCTGGTGGTGAACCTGGGCGGCTCGGTGTTCCCGCCGGTCAACGAGGTGCCCGACGGCTTCCCGGCAGAAAACCTCTGGCAGTTCCGCCTCGCCACCCTGGGTATCCAGCTGGTGATGTGGAGCGCCCTGGGGCTGATTTTCGGCTACCTGACCGAGCGCGATTTCAAGCGCCAGCGCCTGCTGGCCGGGCGCTGAAACAGGGCGCGGCGCGAACCGGCCCAGCGCCGGTTCGCGCTGCACAAAAGCGCCCACAACGCCACACAAATATATTTGCTCAAGCCCCCCGTTTCCCTCTTCTCAACGGCGCGGCGATGCCTAGAATAGGCCCTCGGTTGCGGTCCTCGTCCTGAGTTCGCCGCCCGTATCGAATCCTGCCTTCATCATGTCTGATAACAACCCTTGCGTGAGTTGCGGCGCCTGCTGCGCGTTTTTCCGTGTGTCTTTCTACTGGGGCGAATGCACCTCGGTGGGCGGGCTGGTGCCCGATGAACTGACCGTGCAGGTCAGCCCCAACCACGTGGCCATGCGTGGCACCGAGGGCAAGCCGGCGCGTTGCACCAGCCTGGCCGGGGAAATCGGCTGTTCGGTGGGCTGCACCATGTACGAGCAACGTTCCAGCACCTGCCGCGAATTCGAGGCGTCCTGGGAGACCGGCACGCACAACGAAGCCTGCGACCGCGCCCGCGCCCACCACGGGCTACCGCCACTGGAACCAGGCTGGGCACTGAGCGCCTGAAAACAAGGCGAACCCCTGGTGCTGGCACATTGTCTAGAGTGATGGCATGCCGCCTTTTCCAGGAACCGAACGTGGACCCCAAGACCCTCCAGGCCTATGACCAACGCGCGCCCGACTACGCGCGCGAATGGAACCACCAGGCACCTCCCAGCGACATGTACGCCCTGCTGCTGCGCCATTTCCGCCCCGGCCCTACGGTGGACGTGGGCTGCGGCAGTGGCCGCGACCTGGCCTGGCTCAGCGCCCAGGGCTTCGACGCCCTGGGCGTGGAAGCCAGCAGCGGCCTGCTGACCCAGGCCCGCACCCTGCACCCCGACCTGCGCTTTGCGCTGATGCACCTGCCCGAATTGGAGGGCCTTAAGGCTGGCAGCTTGCAGAATGTGCTGTGTGAAACGGTGATCATGCACCTGCCCGAAGCACAGGTGGCCGCAGCTACCCGGCGCCTGCGCGAGCTATTGCGCCCAGGCGGGACCTTGTATTTGAGCTGGCGGGTGACCCCTGATGCGTCCATTCGCGACGCGGCCGGGCGGCTGTACAGCGCCTTCGATCGGCGGCTGGTGCGCGAGGCATTGGGCAGTGTGGAGGTGCTGCTGGATGACGAGTCGACGAGCCTGTCGTCGGGCAAGCGCGTGCATCGGTTGATCGTGCGGGTGTGACGCGGCCTGCGGCCGCTGCTACGAAAAAAGTGGCAGCGGCCGCAGGCCGCGTCAGATCAGCCGAACCGACCGGTGATGTAGTCTTCGGTCTGGGTCTTGGCCGGGTTGGTGAACAGCGTGTCGGTGTCGCCGTGCTCGATCAGCTCGCCCATGAACATGAACGCGGTGTAGTCCGAGCAGCGCGCGGCCTGTTGCATGTTGTGGGTCACGATGATCACGGTGAACTGTTCCTTGAGCTCGGTGATCAGCTGCTCGATGCGGCCGGTGGAGATCGGGTCCAGCGCCGAGGTCGGCTCGTCCAGCAGCAACACCTGAGGCTTCAGGGCGATGGTGCGGGCGATGCACAGACGTTGCTGCTGGCCACCGGAGAGGCTCTGGGCGCTCTGCTTGAGCTTGTCCTTCACCTCGCCCCACAGGGCGGCACCGTGCAGCGCCTGTTCGACGCGGTCGTCCATTTCGCGGCGGCCCAGTTTCTCATGGTGACGCACGGCGTAGGCGATGTTGTCGTAGATCGACATCGGGAACGGCACCGGCTTCTGGAACACCATGCCTACGTGGCTGCGCAGGCGGTTCATCGAATAGTTCGGGGCCAGGATGTTCTCGCCGTTGAGCAGTACTTCGCCCTTGGCTTCCTGTTTCGGGTACATCGCGTAGATACGGTTGAATACGCGCAGCAGCGTGGACTTGCCGCAGCCGGACGGGCCAATGATGGCGGTCACGCGCTTCTCGGGGATGTCCATGTCGATGGATTTCAGCGAGCGCTGCTGGTCGTAGAAAAATTCAAGGTTGCGCACACGGATTTTGGTGCGTTCCTGGGCAAGACTTGTCATTAGTGAGACCTATTGCGCAAAAGGATCAATCGGGAGAGCAGGCTCAGGGCCAGGACAAACAGGGTCAGCACCAGGGCACCCGCCCAGGCGATGGCGTGCCAGTCGTCGAAGGGGCTCATGGCGTACTGGAAGATCACCACCGGCACGCTGGCGATCGGCTTGAGCAGGTTGCTGCTCCAGAACTGGTTGCCGAACGCGGTGAACAGCAGCGGCGCGGTTTCGCCGGTGATACGCGCCAGGGCCAGCAGCACACCGGTCACCACGCCCGCCTTGGCGGCGCGCAGGACGATCTGCAGGGTCAGCTTCCACTGCGGCACACCCAGGGCCAGCGCGGCTTCGCGCATGGTCGAGGGCTGCAGTTGCAGCATTTCATCGGTGGTGCGCACCACCACCGGAATCACCAGCAGCGCCAGGGCCAGGGCACCGGCGAACGCCGAGAAGCCCACCTGGTGGTTGGTGAGGTGGTTGAGCGGCAGGATCACCGCGGTGTAGATGAACAGGCCCAGCACGATGGACGGCGCCGACAACAGGATGTCGTTGATGAAGCGCACGGTGTTGCCCAGCTTGGAGTGGCGCGCGAACTCGGCCAGCCAGATACCAGCGGCCAGGCCAATCGGCGTACCGATCAGCAGGGCCAGCACCGACATCAGGGCGCTGCCGTAGAAGGCGTTGGCCAAACCGCCCTCGGTGCCCGGTGGCGGGGTCATCTGGGTGAACAAGGCAAGGTTCAGCGCCTTGAAGCCGTTGATCAGGGTGGTGATCAGGATCCACACCAGCCACAGCAGGCCAAAGGCCGTGGCGCCACAGCTCAGGGCCATGGCAATACGGTTCTTCAGGCGGCGAACACGGTACAGCCGCTCGTTGTCGTTCATAGTCCCTCTTTACGCGACAAGCGCATCAACATCAGGCGGGCAGCCGCCAGCACCACGAAAGTGACGACAAACAGCAGGAAGCCCAGGGCGATCAGCGCCGAACGGTGCAGGTCGGTGTAGGCCTCGCTGAACTCGTTGGCGATCACCGAGGCGATCGAGCTGCTGGGCATCAGCAAGGAAGCGGAGAACTGGTGGGCGTTGCCCAGCACGAAGGTCACCGCCATGGTCTCGCCCAGGGCGCGACCCAGGCCCAGGAAGATACCGCCGACCACCGCCGAGCGGGTGTAGGGCAGCACGATGTCCCAGACCACTTCCCAGGTGGTGTTACCCAGGGCGTAGGCCGATTCCTTCAGCGTGGTAGGCACGCTGCGGAACACCTCATGCATCACCGAGGTGATGAAGGGGGTGATCATGATCGCCAGCACGATACCGGCGGTGAGCATGCCGATACCCAGGGGCGGGCCCTGGAACAGCGCGCCGACCACGGGCAGTGCGCCCAGGTGGTCGTTGATCCACGGCGCCAGGTGCGCGGCCATGAACGGGCCGAAGATGAACAGCCCCCACATGCCGTAGATGATCGACGGGATACCGGCCAGCAGCTCGATCGCCGAGGCAATCGGCATGCGCAGCCACATGGGCGCCACTTCCGTAAGAAAAATGGCGATGCCGAAACTCACCGGAACGGCGATCAGCAACGCCAAAAGCGAGGTCACCAGTGTGCCGAAAACAGGCACGACGGCGCCGAACTGGCCGTTGACCACGTCCCATTGGGTGCTGGTCAGGAAGCCGAAACCAAAGGTGCGAAACGCTTCGCTGCCGCCCCACAGGGTAGAGCCGGCGATGCTCAGCAGCAGCACGAGCACCAGCATGCCGGCACCCATCATGGTGCGCCGGAACCACATGTCGTGGCGATGGTCGCGTGCCGCACGGGCTTCGCTGGCATCGGTGGTAGAGCTGGTCGAGGTCATGTATTGGGTGTTATCTGTCATGGCAATCCACTCGCAAGGCGTACGCCCCCACCGGACCCGAGGTCCGGCGGGGGCGCGCCGGTTTACTTCACATCAATGGGCGAAATCGGATTTCCAGTAACCTTCGATCTTCTGCACCAGCGAGTTCGGCAGTGCTACGTAGTCCAGGGCGCTGGCCTGCTGCTGGCCGTTTTCCAGGGACCATTTGAAGAAGTCAAAGGCGGCCTTGCTCTGCTCGGCGTTCTTGGACTGCTTGTACATGATGATCCAGGTAGTGGCAGTGATCGGCCAGGCGTTGTCGCCCGGGGCGTTGGTCATGATCAGGTTGAAGTCCTTGGCGCTGGCCCAGTCGGCGGTATCGGCGGCAGCCTGGAAGGCCTTGGCGTTAGGCTCGACGAACTTGCCGGCGGCGTTCTTCAGCTGGGCAGTGGCCATTTTGTTCTGCAGGGCGTAGGCGTATTCGACGTAGCCGATGGAGCCCTTGATCTGCTTCACGTAGGCAGCCACACCTTCGTTGCCCTTGCCGCCCACACCCACGGGCCAAGCCACGGTGGTGCCGAACTTCAGCTGGTCGTTCCAGCTTGGGCTGACCTTGGACAGGTAGTTGGTGAAGTTGAACGAAGTACCCGAGCCGTCCGAACGGTGCACCACGGTGATGGCGGTTTCAGGCAGCTTGACGCCTGGGTTCAGGGCCTCGATGGCCTTGTCGTTCCACTTGGTGATCTTGCCTTGGAAGATGTCAGCCAGGGTCTGGCCGTCCAGCTTCAGCTTGCCGCCTTCCACGCCTTCGACGTTGAAGACCGGCACGATGCCGCCGATGACGCTGGGGAACTGGCCCAGGCCGGCTGCTTTCAGGTCGTCAGCGCTGAGCGGGGCATCCGATGCGCCGAAGTCAACGGTGGCTGCCTTGATCTGGGCGATGCCGCCGCCCGAACCGATGGACTGGTAGTTGATGCGGTTGTCTTTCTGCTTGCTGTAGTCCTGGGACCACTTGGACAGCACTGGGTAAACAAAGCTGGAGCCCGCACCGGTTACATCGGTCGCGTGGGCCAGGCCCGAAAGGCACAGGGAGGCCAGCAAAAGCGACAGACGATTTTTATTCAGCAGCGTCACGGCAACACCTCGGCAAATTGGTTTGAGTGGGTCCTACCCACACGGGTTTGGCCGTGACGATTTAATGCTTTGAATATTTCGGTTTAATGACAGTTAGTCGAATGGGATGTGAAATTATTGCATTGGGCCAGCATCTACCCCCCGAAGGAGCGGCTAATCGCCATGAACAAGCCTTTGATCTGGCTTTTGATTTTGCTTTTGATCTGGCTCTTGATCTTGATTGTATGCCCCGTAAAGCGCCCGGGCCGACTGGAGGCGTCGATCAACGGGCTGCCCGAAGGGCCGAGGCCGCAGGCCGAAGAGACGGTAACCCGCAGGCTTCTATAGCGGGTGCCGTCTGCCCGTTGAGCGGCGCCGGAAGGAGGGGACCCGTAGCGCAGCGGAGGGCCCAAGCAGGGGCAAGCGTTTTTTGCTTACTTTTTTTGGCGTTTGAAAAAAAGTGAGTCGCCGTAAGGGCGAAACGGTCAGTGGTATCCCCGCGAAAATGGATATGTTCGAAATCGCCGAAGCGGGATCCAGAATCCGCGAACATATCCATTACTACGGGTGATGCAAAATCACGTTTTCGGCCTTACGACGAGTCACTTTTTGACAAACGCCCGGTGTGCCGGCCCAGTCAAAAAATAACCAAAAAAGGCTTGCCCCTGCTTGGTCCCTACGCTTCGCTGCGGGTCCCCTCCTTCCAGCGTCGCCCAAGCGGACGACGGCCCGGAATAGAAGCGCCTCCGGTTCCGTCTTCCCCGGCTACGCCAGGGACCGCTCGGCCGACGCCTCCAGTCGGCCCTGGCGCTTTATGGGGCACACAATCAAGATCAACGGCCGCACGGGATCAAGATCAACAGCGGAACGCGGTGTGGCTCTTGGCTCACTTTAAATAAATTTCACCCCCGGACGCGCCCTTTCATCCACCACCAACTCAAACACATCCGGCCGCGAATAGTGCCCAACCACGTCGAAATCATAGCGAGAACGCACTAAATCCTCACTGTCGATTTCAGCCACCAGCAACCCGCGCTCCCCCACCAAGGGCCCCGCTAGCACATCCCCCAACGGCCCGATAATGACACTGCCACCATTGATCAGCGGCCTTTCCGACGGCCAGTTGGCCACCTCGGTGCCCAAGGCCGCAGGCGAATCCTGCACCTGGCAGGCGCTGACAACGAAGCAACGCCCCTCGCAGGCCACGTGGCGCATGGTCACCTGCCACATCTCGCGCTCATCCACCGTGGGCGCGCACCAGATGTCCACGCCCTTGGCGTACATGGCCATGCGCAGCAGCGGCATGTAGTTTTCCCAGCACACCGCACCACCGATGCGCCCGGCCGCGCCTTCCACCACCGGCAGCGTTGAGCCGTCGCCCTTGCCCCAGATCAGCCGCTCGGTGCCGGTGGGCATGAGTTTGCGGTGCTTGGCCACCAGGCCTTGTTGCGGGCAGAAGTACAGCACGGTGCAGAACAGCGTATGGCCGCTGCGCTCGATCACCCCCAGCACCAGGTTGGCGCCGGTGCGCTGGGCAAGGCCGGCCAGGGCCTCGGTTTCGGCGCCGGGCACGTCGATGGCGTTGGCGTGGTAGCGGGCGAAGGCGTCGCGGCCCTCGGGCAGGCGGTAGCCCAGTTGGGTGCCGAAGGTCTCGCCCTTGGGGTAGCCGCCCAGCAGCGCTTCGGGCATGACCACCAGCTGGGCGCCAGCGTCGCGGATGGCGTCTTCGTAGCTGAGGATGTGCGCCAGGGTGTCGGCCTTGCCGCCGGGCAAGGCGCCGATTTGCAGGGCGGCAACGATGGATTTCGACATAGCAGGTAGCTTCCGTGTGCAGGACTGTTTGCACATTGTCGGCGGCTGGTGAATCATGAATAAAGCCCCATTCAATTCTGAATGATATGAACCAGATGAATATCGTCGACGTCGATCTCAACCTGCTGAAAGTCTTCGAAGCCCTGCACGACGAAGTCAGCGCCAGCCGTGCGGCCCTGCGCCTGGGCGTGACCCAGTCGGCAGTGAGCGCGGCATTGCGCCGCCTGCGCGAGGTGTATGGTGACCCGCTATTCGTGCGCACCGGGCGCGGCCTGGCGCCGACCCTGCGGGCCAATCAGTTGAAGCCGCTGATCAGCGAGGCGTTGAACAAGTGCCGGCAGAGCCTGACCCTGCTCGACCCCAACGCCAGCGACTACCGCGGCCGCGCGGTGAGCCTGGGGCTGTCGGATGATTTCGAGATTGCCTTCGGCCGCGCACTGATCGAGGAAGTGGAGCGCCGGGCGCCGGGGCTGCGCCTGATCTTCCGGCAAACCCACACGCAGATCGTCGCCCAGGCCCTGAGCGAGCGCACCCTGGACCTGGCCATCACCGCCGGCGGCTTCAACGAACGCATGCTCAGCCGCCAGGTGCTGGGCGAAGGCGATTACCTGAGCCTGGTGGACCCGGCCAGCCTGGCAGCTGGGCAGGCCGAGATTGAAGTGGACGAATTCGTTGCCCGCGAGCAGATCCTGATTTCCTCGGGTGGCTTCATCGGCATCATCGACGAAGCCCTGGCGGCCCTGGGCCGCACCCGTCAGGTGCAGGCCTCGACCACCCATTTCGCCGCCCTGCCCTACCTGCTCAAGGGCTCGCGGGCGATTGCCACGGTGCCGGCCCACGCCGCGTGGCGCATCGCCCAGGTGTGCGGGCTGGCGACCCTGCCCTGCCCGCTGAACCTGCCGCGCTACCCCATCGAGATGGGCTGGCGCACCCACGCGCAGATCGACCCGGCGCTGCTGCGCGTGCGCGAGGCCATCAGTGCGTGCGTGGGCGATGCGTTACTTGTTGGCGGCCATTAGCCGGTTGACCTCGGCACGCACCATGTTGGCGTACTCGGGCGGCGACATGCCATCAAGCTCTGCGCGTACCCATTCGGCCCAGCGGCCCTTGCGCTTGGACTTCTCGCTGATCAGGCGCGCGGCGTCGGCCTTGGCCTTGCCCAGGTTGGACTGCCAGAGGTCGAACAGGCGGGATTTCTCGTCCTCGATCATCGCCCGCTCGGCGAGGCTCATGTTGGCCAGATTGAAACTCATGGGATAACCCTGCAGCGTGAAAATTGGCCGCTATCTTACACTGTCGGGCAGGCGGACCTGAACACCGCTGCAACTTTCGCCCACTGCTGCAATCCATTGTTCACTGCCATCAATTACCAGGAGCAACGCATATGGCCCGTAAAACTGCCTCGCAAGCCGCCGATCAGATCAAGGATCAAGCCTTCAGTGAACTGCAGGCGCTGATCGAGGAATCCGAAGCCCTGCTCAAGAATGGCGCGGAACTGGTGGGGGAAGAAGCCGAGACCTGGCGCGAACAGGTTGGCCTGAAGCTCAAGCAAGCCCGTGAGTCGGTGAGCGGCGCTCGCGACCGTGCCCAGCCAGTGGTGGAAGCCACCCAGGAATACATCGGTGGCCACCCGTGGCAGACCGTGGCCATTTCCGCCGGCTTCGGCCTGGTGGTGGGCCTGCTGCTGGGCCGCCGTTCGTAACGGGCGCGCAGGACGCCGCCTGGCGGCAGCTGCTACACACCAACCCCCGTAGCAGCGGCCGCAGGCCGCGTCATTCACGCAGCGCCAGCGCCTGCAGGCGCGCCAACTCTTCCACGCCAATCCGTACCCCTTCCTGTTGCGCTCTGGCCCGGGCGCGATAACGCCGCTCCCCGGCCATCCGCGTTACGCCCACCTCCTGCATGCGCTCCACCAGTTCGCGGCTACGCGCGGCGAAGTCGTTGCCGGCGGATTTGCTGGGGTCGATGACGATGATCAGCTGGCCGGTCCACGGCGTTTGCGCCCCCGGGTGCTGGCTCCAGTCGAAACCAAAGGAGAAGTTGCCGCCAGTCAGCGCAGCGGCCAACAGCTCCACCATCATCGACAGCGCCGATCCCTTGTGCCCGCCGAACGGCAGCAGCGCACCGCCGTCAAGGATCGCCTTGGGATCGGTGGTCGGCTGGCCGTGGCGATCCACGCCAGTGCCGGGCGGCACCGCCACGCCCTGGCGCGCAGCGATCTGCACGTCGCCGTGGGCCAGGGCGCTGGTGGCCATGTCGAAGACGATCGGGTCATGACCTTCGCAGGGCGCGGCGAAGGCGATGGGGTTGGTGCCGAACAGGGGTTTCTGGCCGCCATGGGGCACCACGCAGGTCATGCTGTTGACCACGCTCAAGGCCACCAGCCCCTCGCGGGCGAAGGGCTCGACATCGGGCCACAGCGCGGCGAAGTGGTGTGAATTGCGAATCGCCAGCACCGCGATGCCGGCCTCACGGGCCTTGGCCACCAGCAACGGCCGCGCAGCTGCAAGTGCCGGCTGGGCGAAGCCGCGCGCAGCGTCCACACGCACGAATCCCGACGCCACATCTTCGACCACCGGCACCGCTGCACCGTCCACCCAGCCGCTGGCCATGGACGACACGTAGCCCGGCACGCGGAACACGCCGTGGCTGTGGGCGCCGTCCTGCTGGGCGGTGGCACAGTTGTGCGCGAGCACCTGGGCCACCGAGGCCGAGGCCCCATGGCGCTGGAAGATCTGGCTTAGCAACTGCACCAGTTGGTCGAAGGCCAACGTCGTGGCGTCTGGAAGGTCGACAGCAGGCATCACAAGCTCCTTGCACGGGAATAGCCGATTAATCGCACCGCCTCCACGCGGCTGTCAATAGCACCGGCGCCGCAGGGGCGGTGCTACACATCTAGTGCCGCCTACAGGCATGGAAAAACTACTTTGGGCGTCCATTTCACGGCAATTGGAGCCGTCATGCCTACCCCTATCGTCCATGTTCCGTTTTTCCACCCCGATCTGCTGCGCAGCCGGTTTGTCAGCAACGTCAGGCGAGCCTTCAGGGACGAACGCCTGAGCCAGGTGGAATACGACTGGCTGCTGCTGGCCGACAAATCGCCTGATACCTTGCGCGTCGACCAACCCCTGCTGGGCCCGGACCAGCGCCTGGACCCACAGCTGGCAGGCGCCATGGTGTTCAGCCACCCCGACCCGGCAAACCCCTCCGTGTACCTGTGGACGCTGCTGGACGGCATCCAGGCCTTTACCGACCGCACGGCCCTGGAGACTCGCCTGCGCGCATTACAAGGTGCGCCGCAGGCGCAGTTTGAACTGGAGCAGGTGCAACAGCCGTTGTTCGACAACATCAGCGCCACCTACGTGTTGCAACGCGCCGAGCACCTGGCCGAAGCAGCCCGCTGGTTCGGGCAACTGCCCAGCCTGGACGGCCAGCTGCACAAACGCGCGGAAACAACCCTGGCAGCCCATTTCTCCGACAAGGCCACCGACGCCGACAACGTCTGGCTGCAACGCATCAGCCAGCACGATGGCACGGTCAGGCAGACCCAGACCCTGGCCGAATACCACCTGCAAGTGTTCGCCAGCCAACCGCTGGCCAGCGACGAGCAGCTCAACTGGCTGCCCCACGACGACCAGCCGCTGAGCGACGAGACTCGCACTGCGCTGCAAGCCACGCTGGACGAGAGCTTCACCGCCCTGCCCGATGCGTATGTCGCGGCGCTGCAGCAGGCCTGGCAACCCCAGCGTGCATCCCTGGCCCAACTCTATGGCGCGGCCTTCTACCAGGCCCTGCTGCAGGCACGAGCCAACGGCCAACTGCTGGACGAGCACTGGCCCTGGCTGCGTGCGGCCCTGACCAACGGGCAGGCCCTTGGGCTGACCCTGGCAGAACACGGCCAGACCACCCCACTGGTGAACGTGGCAGGCGCGCTGCTGATCGCCGACCCTGCCGGGCCCTCGGTGTATGTCTACGATGGCCAAGGCGAACTGCAGCGCCATGCCAGCCGGATGTCGCTGATGCTTTACCTGACCGCGCTACCCGAAGCGCCGGCCGCCGTGGCACAAGCCGATCATGCGGCATGGGCAGCAGTGAAGCGCCCGCAGCTGTTGACCCCACCCCTGGGCGCCACACCGCTGCTGGCCTGCATGGACGCTATCGCCCAGTGCCAGGCGCGCAACCTGCGCAGCTGCCTGCTGCAACGCGGCGCAAGCCCCGGCCGCGCCATGGTGCTGGTCGACCAGGCGCTGGACGTTCGGGGGCTGGTCGACCAGCGCCTGCTGAACCTGGACCCCACGCGACGCTGGCGGCCGGTGCCGCTGTTGCAGCAAGGCGTGCTGCTGGCGCGGCCCGGCGCGCTGAAACAGACCGCCCAGTGGATGAAGCAACTGCACGAATTCAACAACCGCCACCAAGCCCTGCGCGGTGGTATTGCCGACCTGGAGGAAAGTGCTGCCGATGTATTGGACCCGGCCTTGAGCGTGATCAGCGCACACCTGTCGAGCCAGTCAGTGACCTTCGACCTGAGCGCAACGGGGGACGAGCAACCGCTGTGGGTGAGCCTGGCGGACGTCCTGGTAGAGCGCGTCAGCCGCCCCGAAGGGCGCCCGCGCTGGCTGCCAGCGGCCCAGGAGCAACATGGCGGGGTGCTCCAGGCACTGCCGAAAAGCCTGGTGACAGCGCTGCTGAACCACGCAGGCTCACGCCTGGACAAGACCTTTACCACGGTGCTGGAAGCCGACCGCGGCCTGCGCCTGCAAGGCCTGTGGGCCTGGCCCCAAGCCGAATCCCGGCAGATCCGCGAGGGCCTGCTGCGCCTGGAGCTGGGCATGCAACGGCGTTTTGGCAAGCTTGCGGCCGGCGCCCTCGACCAGTTGCAACAGGTGTTGGACTACCCACTGGAACATCAACGCCCCACTGGCGCAGGCCAGGCCAAGGCCCACGGCGTCAGCGTGCGCTTCAACGACCGGCCCGAGGCGGTGCTGAGCAACGTGTTCGTGGTACACACCGACGGCGATGATTCTGGCCAGGTGGTGCTCTGGTCGGTGCTGGCAGGCGTGGAGGTATTCAGCACCCGCACCTTGCTGCTGCAATCGCTGGGGGACCGCCTGCGCAACCCACCCTTGAACGTCGACTGGCTGTCGTTGTTGCCGCCTGACGATGACGAGGCACTGAGCCGAGCCCTGAGCCGCACACCCGAGTTGGCCCTGAGCCTGGCGACCTGGCCGATCACCGATTCGCTGCCACGCCGGTTGCAGCTCGATGAACGCCGTCGCCAACGCCAGGCTACCCGCAGTGCCTATCAGCTGGGCTGCACGCTGCGCTTCAGCGGTGAGCTGGTTCGCCGCTACGTGCACCTCAACGCGGTCAAGGACGCCCTGACCACTCACCTGCAGGGGCTGGATACCGCCCTGGATTACTGGCACCTGAAGACGACCCTGCCAAGCTGGCTCACCGATGCTTCCACCCAGGCGCTCACGACCTATACCGCACTGGTTGGCACGTGCGCGCGCCTGCAGGCCTTGGGCGAGGACTATCTGTTCGACATTCCCGACCTCAAGTCCTTCACCCGTGGGCGGGTGATGGAACGCCTGCAACAGGACCTGGGCGACAAGGCGCCGAACCCGGACGACGTGCTCATCACCCTGCGCCACTACACCCCCGGCATGGTAGGGGCCGGTGAGATCCCCTCGCAACTGCCTGCCGCTACCCAGGTGCACCGCGAGACCCTGACCACCGCCGCCATCGACCAGTTGACCCTGCTGCCGGGCACGCCCGCGATCCTCGAGATGGCCGACGCCAGCCCACTGCCAGCGGGGCTGGACAGCGACTACGTGCGCAAGATGGTGGCCAGCCTCGACGCAGCCAGCCAGTACCGCCAACTGCTGGCTAACCGCCTGAGCCCAGACGATGCCGACTACGCCACGCGGCAATTGCGATACTGCAGGCAATTGACGGCAGAGCTGCTCACCACCGCCTTTCAACAAAAACTGGCGAAGAGCCTGAGCGACACCGCGTACCGTTACGTGGCCACCGTGCTGACCATGCCCGATGACCTGGCGCGGCAACCCTTGGCCGGCGTCGATGTGGTGATCCGGCCCCTGCAGTTTCAAGCCGCCAGCTACCTTGACCCGGACACCGCGACAGGCATGCACCTGATCGGTCCCAAGGACATCACCCACGGGCCGCTGGTGCTCTACACCCCCTACCACGAAGAGTCGGTGTTCCGTGAATACGCCAACGCCGACGACCTGCTGGCCAAATTGCGCGCCGACACGGCCATGCAGGCCGAAGTCATCGCCCAACTGGACCCGGCCATCAGCAACCGTTACGCACGCCACGGGTTTAACCACCCCCACTTGCCCATGCTGGGTGAATCGCCCCTGGACGTGGAACTGCGGCCCGATGGCACCCAGGTCTACTCCGCCACCCCGGTTACCGGCAGTGCACTGCACTACCTGTTCCAGGACAACCTGGTGGTATTGAAACGGGTCAACAAGACGGCCACGGTGACCACCGAGGAAGCAAACTGGGCAACCTTCCGCTACCTGATGACCCTGGGCATCGAGCAGGGCTCGATCCTGTTGCCAGGCTCGCTGGCCAAGCTGCTCAACCTGTGGCAGAGCGAGAACTGGTTCCAGGCCTCGATCAACGCTGCATCCCGGCAACGCTGGGGCGAGGCCTTGACCGATTTCGTCGCCGCGCTGGGGCTGCTGGCCGGCTCGGATAACTCTGCCGAACACATGATGGGCGTTGGCCGCCGCCTGTGGCCCGCCGCCCCGCGCGGCGCGCCAACCCTGCCGGCTATCCCGAACTTCCGCCTTGAGGCAGCGAAAATAGAGCGCATCAGCCTGTTCGAGGCCCATGAGGTGGACCTGCGGCGCATGACCTTCGACGCCAGCCGCAACGTGTACCGGTACAACCAGCAGTTCTACGTGGTGATTCAGGGGCGCGTGTGCAAGGTGCGTGAAGAAAACGGCCAATGGTTCCTCACCCGCGACCAGCGCGAGGGGCCACGCATCGAATGGCAGGCGACCGGGGCTTGGGAACTGGTGATCTCGGTGCCGCCATTGAGCAACGGCTACAACATCCTGCGCATCCTCGACCAGCATGGCACTGACGAGCAGATCAATCGCGTTTTCATCACCCAGTACAAAGGCATGGAGCAGCTGTTCACGGGCGACCCCGCCAAGGCCCAGCAGGTTTGCACCGCCCACGCCCAAGCGTCCACGTACCTGATGACAGCGCTGGAGAACCTCAATGCCCGCCAGCCGGAGAAGTCGCTGCCTGCCCGCACCGAATCACTGTTGATGGACGCGTTTGGCGTAGCCGCCACCACCCCGAAGCTGCTGCACCAGGTGCGCCGTGCCTTGACCAGCGTGCTGTCGGGGCTGCAGGACCGGTCGCTGGAACCGCTCAATTCCCGACGGCTGATATTCGGCCTGAATCGACCAGGCTACACCCGCACTCACGGTTTCGTGTTTCGCGGCGATCACCACCGGCGCATCTTCCTGACCGAGCAGTTCTTCCAGCTGGACTTCAGCATCCTGCTCAACGTCGATCCGCTCAAGAGCGTGATCGACCCGTTGCTTCACGCCCAGGCCACCACTCTGATTCATGAAGTGTCACACCAGACCAACCGCACCACCGACATCGCCTACCTGAACTCCGGCTACCCGCCGGTCGATACCCTGTACAACACCAGCGCCGGGCAGCAATTCTTCATCCAGCAGCTGAACATGCACCGACGCGGCCTGTCGCTGCAGACGCCTCATAACCGACTGTTCAAGGTGGAAGACCGAACGAGCGGCGTGCTTCGTGACTTGGCCGACGCGGACGGCAAGGGCCTGGAGCGGGTGTACAAGCACACCGGCGCCACGGACCTCGACGTGGCACGGATGGTGTTCATGCTGGACCCATTGCGCCGCGCCCAGGTTATTCTCGACAACGCTGACTCCGTTACCCTGCTGGCAACGACGCTGGGGCGTGAGCTCTGGTAACCCGCTTGCGCAAGCCCCCTGGCCACGGCAGCAGGGGGCCTCGATAAACAATAAGTGCGGGTCTATAAGCGAATTGCCATGATTGCGGGTTCCAGCCATTCGAGGCCAGGGGTTAGAATGGCGCATTGATTCTGGAGCCTGCCATCGAAATGCCCGCCACCCCTGACCACTCTGACGCCATCACCGAGGCCGCCGCCCAGTGGTGCATGCGCCTGCACGCCGAGGATTGCTCGGCCCAGGAGCGCGCGCAGTTCGAACAGTGGCTGGGCGAAGACCCCTTGCACGCCCGGGAATATGCAGCCATGGCAGAGATCTGGACCCTGTCCGATCAGCTGCCGCGGCCTGGGCCTGCGGTGGTGGTGGCAATCCCCACGCGCCGTCCTGCCCTGCGGCGCTGGGCCGTGGCGGCGGCCATCAGCGCCGTGGCGCTACCCCTGGCAGCCTACACCGGCTGGAGCGCCGGCTGGCTGCCGGATGCGTACCAGCACGAGACCAGCCAGGGCGCCCTGCGCCACGTGGTGCTGGGCGATGGCACGCGCGTCGAGCTGAACCTGGACAGCGAGCTGAGCTACACCAACTTCAAGGACCACCGCCAGGTGCGCCTGAGCCGCGGCGAGGCCTTCTTCGAGGTCACCCACGACGCCCAGCACCCCTTCGTGGTCAAGGCTGCCGAGGGCCGCATCAAGGTCACCGGCACCCGCTTCAACGTGTGGAAATACCAGGATCAGGTGCGCGTGACCCTGGTGGAAGGCTCGGTGCTGGTGAGCAGCATCAACGCCGACCCGGACGGCGGCTTCCGCCTGGGCCCGGGCATGCAGGCGCGCTACAAGGCCGGCGACTACGAGCCACAGCTGAGCCAGACCTACGCCGGCGACAACAGCCTGGCCTGGCGCGACGGCAAGCTGATCCTCGACAACCTGCCGCTGGCCGATGCGCTGCCGCTGATCAACCGCTACCTGGAAAAACCCCTGGTGCTGGGCGACGACCACAGCGCACACATCCGCATCGGCGGCATGTACGACACCACGCGCATCCGCAACCTGGTGGCCAGCCTGCCCAAGGTGCTGCCCATCTACCTGACCCAGAACAACGAAGGCAACACGGTGCTCAACAGCATTCCTGCCCAGCCTTGATGTGAATCTTTTCCAACCTGTACACGGGGAAATCACGAATTTTCCACAGTTGGGGGTTCATGATTCAAGCGGTCCATTCGTCCTATACGTAGGAGCGATATTTCACCGGACCAGCTCTGGAACAGGAGTTTTCCCATGCACAACTCGCCAATGCCCACCCCCGCCCTGGCCGCGGCGCGCCCGCAAACCGCGGCACAGCCCTTGCCCGAGCGCTGCAGCAACAGCCAGATCAAGGTACTGCTCAAGGCGTATGGCCTGCGCACCAGCCTGATCCGCCTGAAGGTGATCGACGCCCTGCTGGGTGCCGAGCGCGAGGGCCGCAGCATTGGCGTGCGGGCGGTGCACACGCACCTGCAGGAGCTGGACATCCCGCTGTCGTTCCTGAGCGTGCGCGAGGTGCTCAAGCGCTTGGGCAGCGAAGGCGTGATCGAGATGCACGCCGACAAGACCTACGGCCTGAGCGAGCACGCCCTGGGCATGCTGCGCCCGCATTGATCTCCACGGGTGTAGCCGCTGCCGCAGGCTGCGCTGGCCCGTTTGAACCCAGAAGATCTTCAGCGAGGCATAAGGCCAGCGCAGCCTGCGGCAGCGGCTACGTTGTTGTCATGGACCTGCCGTCAGGGCTTGACCTTGCGGCGCATGATGCCGTTCAACACGACCACTACCACGGCGACGCCAATGGCGATGTACTGGAACAGTTTCTCGCTGATCAGGCCGTCTTTTTGCATCCACGACAGGCCCAGCATGATGGCCAGCACGGCGATGGAAATGAAGACGGAATAGATCAGGCGTTGCTTCTGGGTCATGGGGGTACTTCCTGGTTCATTTGTATCGAATGGGTGTCAACAGCCACACCAAGCACATACCCGATCGCGGGGATGCGCCGGGGTTTTCAGGGTCTCATAGTACAGTGCCCATCCTGCTTTGTGGACGGGTGCTTCACTCTATGAGGATTTACCCATGTTGCGTCGAATCACTCTGCTGATTCCCCTTCTCATGATCGCATCGCTGAGCGGTTGCTGGATGTTCATGCCACCAGGCGGTGGCGGCGGTGGCCACGGCGGTGGCGGTGGCGGCGGTTTCGGTGGCGGCCATGGTGGCGGCCCCGGTTTCATGCAAGGACGCTGATTCCAGAAGCGAGCCTGCGGGCTCGCTTTTCCCATGCCCGTGGCAGCCTTATCTATTCCGCCCCCATGCTTCCAGCACCCTCGCGTTAGCGGCTAAACGCCACAACGCCTGTTTCTGCACCTCTCCCCGCCCACACGCCGATTCGCACTACACCACAACGCCCATTTTCCTACCGCACGCATCACCGTTGCCGTCTGTAGCTGCGCGCGATACGCCTTAGAATTTGCCTGGCACAACCCCCTACCTGGAAGGGCATCCAGCTCCTTCGCCATTACAAGGACGTCAGCATGGACATCAATGACCTCAAGCAAGTCGATATCAGCCAACTGCCCCATTCGCTGCAACGCCTGATCGACTGCATTGGCGTGGAGAACGCCTACCACCTCACCTGCCTGTACGGTGGGCGTCCCAAGTACATTCCCAAGCACGCGCAGCGCACGGCGCTGGCCAAGCACCTGCCGCCCGAAGCACTGGCACGGCTGATTGAACGTTTCGCCGGGCTGGCGCTTGAGATTCCCAAGGCCGATCACTTCAGCCGGCAATTGCGCAACCGGCAGATCCAGGAGGAAAGTTCGAAGGGCAGTTCACGCAGTGAGCTGGCGGACAAGTACGGCCTTAGCCTACGGCAAATCGGCAACATCCGTCGCCAGGAAGCCGCGGCCCTGGCAGACCCGTCGTAAGCCATGGCAGCAGGTCCCGTAGCCGCCCACGGCGGCTACGGGTTCGCCGAAGGCAGCGGTCAGAAATCGCGCTTGTAGAAAATATCCAATGAGCTGGCCACGCCGCTGGCCACTTCAACGTACACCTTCTTGCTCAGCTTGTAGCGCAAGGCAATGGTGTTGGCGGGTTCGAACACCCCCACGCCATAGCGCAACGTGAGCTTCTCCGACAGGTTGCCGCTGGCCACCACGCTGGTGGTGGTGCCGCTGCCCTGGGTGTCGAGCTGGAAGTCCTGGATGCCCAGGTCCTTGGCCAGCGTGTCGGTCACCTTCGAGCTCCCCGCCAACCCCAACCCCAGCGCCGCCTGGGCGAGCATGTTGTTGTCCTCGCCAGTGGTGCTCAACGGGCGCCCCAACACCAGGTAGGACAGCGCCTGTTCCTGGCTCATGGTGGGTTCGGAGAACACCTCGGTGGTCGGCTGCTCGGCGCTGCCGCTCAGGCGAATCCCGGCGATCACGTCATCGGTCTGGCGAATGGCTTCGATGTCCAGGTACGGCTGGGCAATGGGCCCGGCGAACAGCAACCGCGCGCGGCGAATGGTCAGGCGCTGGCCATAGGCGCGGTAGCGGCCGTCGTTGAGGTTCAGCTCGCCGCGGGTGTCGAGGTTGTCACCGATATGCAGGTGGCCGGCCAGGTTGGCGCTCAGGCCGAAGCCGGTGAAGGTCAGCTTGTCCTGCCCCACCTCGACGTTGATATCCATGGCCATGGCCATAGGCGCGGCCGCAGGCGGTGCCTGGTGGCCGATGATCACCGTGTCTTCCGAGACCTTGACCGTGGACGGCGGCAGCTCGCGCACGGTGATGGCCCCCGTGGGGATCAACACCTTGCCGGTGACCGCCAGCTTGTCGCCGGCCAGCACGATGTGCAGGTCCGGTGCGGCCTCAAGCTCGGCGTAGGGCTCGACGGTGACCGGCAGGCGCGTGCCCTTGAGGCTGATGTCCGCCGCCAGCGCCTGGCCCCACTGCAGCTGGCCGCCGAGGCTGCCCTGGCCGGCCTTGCCGCTTTTCCAGTCACCCTGCAGGTGCAGGCTCTCGCCGGCGATCTGTGCCTGCACCTGCAGGTCGTTGAAGCTGACCGGCAGCTGCGCGCCGGCGATCTCGCCGCCGCTGAGCTTGACCGTGCCGTTGACCTGCGGGGCCACCAGGGTGCCGGCCAGCTGGCCGCTGCCGTCCAGGCGCCCGGCGAGTTTCTCGACCATGGGCGCGAACGGCCGGGCGATGCCGATGTCCAGGCCCTGCAGGCGGAAATCGCCGCTCAGTGGCTTGTTGCGGGCCAGCGGGTCGATGCGTGCGTTCACCTGCAGTTGCCCCAGGCGCTCGCCCTGGAACTGCAGCTGGGTGTCGATGCGCCGCGGGCCCAGGGTGCTGCTCAGGCGCAGGGTCTGGTAGGGGAAGTCCAGCCATTGGTCCTTGTCCTTGAGGCGCAAGGTGCCACCGCTGGCGTCCACCAGCACCTGGCCCTTGGGCCCGCTGGCGGGCAGGTCCAGTTGCAGGTCGGCGTTGAGCAGGCCCTGCCAGGCGAAGTCCTTGGGCAGCCATTGGGCCAGGCTTTGCAGCGGGAACTTCTTGAGGTGGTAGCGCAGCTTGGGCTCGGGCATCAGCCGCTGGTCTTCGCCACACAGGCTGGCGCCACCCGACTGGAAGCAATGGGCGCCCAGGTTGAGGGTGCCGTTGGCCAGCCGCTCCAACTTGGCGGGGCCGGCCAGGCGCCACTCCTGGCCACCGGCCTGGATGTCGGCGCTGGCCAGGCGGCCGCGCCAGTTGCCTTTGTCCAGGGTGCCGTCCAGGGCGGTGGCCAGCACCAGTTGCGGGCCCTTGAGGTCCAGTTGCAGCTGCTGCTTGCGCAGGTCGCCGGCAGCCTTGGCGGTCAGCGTGCCCAGGGCGGTTTCGCCGGCGCGGATGCCGGAGGCCGTCAGGGCCAACGTACCCTGCTGGGCCTTGCTGAGCGTGGCCGCCAGGTCGATGGCCTGCAGGCGGTTGTCGCCCAGGCCCAGGCCCTGCCCCTTGAGGGCCAACTCGCCCTGGGGCGCCTGCAAGGTGCCGGCGGCATCGATGCGGCCCTTCAACTGGCCCTGCAACTGCGGCCACAGCTGGCCCAGGCGTGGCAGGTCGAGGTCGATGCGCCCGGCCAGGCGCTGGTCCAGGCTGCCGCTGCCGTTGATGTGGTTGTCGCCCAGGCGGATGTCGAGGTTGGCCAGGGTCCAGCGCTGGTCGGCGCCCTGGGCCTTGGCCTGGAGCACCGCCGGCTGGCCGCGCAGGCGACCCTTGAGGTCGAGGTCGGCGTCCAGCTGCAGCTTGCCGCCGGCCAGCTCGCCCTTGCTGCGCAAGGGGCCCGCCAGGTTGCCGGGCAGCTCCGCGACCCAGAACGCAGGGTCCAGGTTACTGAGGTCAAGGGCGGCGTCCCAGCGCACGGCATCGGCGAAATACAGCTTCAGGCTGCCGCTGGCGGTGCCCTTGCCGGCCGCAAGGTTGAGCTGGGGCAGGAACACCGCGCCCAGGTCGCCGCTGAACGGGCTGGCCAGGCTGAAGGCGCCGGCGGGGCCGTTGAAGTCGCCGCTGAAATTGCCCATGTACTTGCCGTTGCGGTACGCCACTTCGGTGCTGAAGCGGTGCACGCTGACCTGGGGCTCGGCGACGTCGGGGTACAGGTGGTGCCAGGGGAAGTCCAGCCAGTCCAGGCGCGCGTCGGCGCTCAGGCCGCCCTGCCAGCTCAGCTGGCCGTCGAGCTTGACCCGCTGGTTGTCGTTGGCGCCCAGTTGCAGGCCCTGGACCTTGGCGCCCTTGGCATCGGCGACGCCGGTCAGGGCCAGGTTCATGGCTTCGCCTTCGGCGGGCAACTGCGCCCTGCCGACGATCTGGTAGCCCGCCTTGAGGTCACCCTTGGCGCTCAAGTCCAGCTGGTTGAGTTGCAGCGTGTCGGGCAGGCTCGGCGCTGCCTTGAACGCCGCGGACACGATATGCAGCTGCGCCGGCAGGTTGTCGGCCAGCGGCTGCAGCTCGCCGGTGACAGTAGCCGGCAGGTAGCCGCTGCTCTGCCCGTGCAGCTGCAGGCTGTCGAGCAGGTTGCCGTCGATGTCCAGCGCCAGCTGCCACGGCTGCTCGCCCACCTTGGGCAGTTGCAGCTGCGCGGTAGCCTTGAGCGGCCAGCGCCCGCCCGGGGCGATGGTGCCGCTCAGGTCCAGGGCCAGGTCATCGCGCTGGGCGTGCAGCGAATCGATGCGCAGGCCATCGGCGGTCCATTGGGCGGCCAGCTTGAGCTTCTGCACCTGCTCGCTGCCGTCGATGGACAGGCTGCCCAAATAGATCTCGCCGACTTGCAGCTTGATCGGCAGCTTCAGGTCCGGCAGTTGCAGCGGCCCGCTGTTTTCGGACGGCGCACTGGGCGGCAGGGTCAGGCTGATCTGTTCCACTTCCAGGCGTTCGATGCACAGGGTCAGGTGCAACAGGCACGAGGGCGACCACTCCAGCAACGGCGTCTTGAGCAGCAGGCGCGTGCCGCCCTGCTCCCAGCGCACCTCGTCGGCGCTCCAGTGGCCACCCAGGTGGCCACGGAAGTTGTCCACCGCAAGGCCCGGCACCTGGGCCAGGGCCCAGCGGCTGCCGCCAGTGGTTTCCAGCACCAGCACGGCGCCCGCCACCACCAGCCCTGCCACGACGGCCACGCCGCCACCGGCCCACAGCAGGCCGCGTTTCAACACCCGGTTCAAAGCTCAGGCCCTATGGAAAAGTGAATGCGGAAGCCGCCCGGGTCTTCCAGGGCGTGCGCCAGGTCGACGCGAATAGGGCCCACCGGGGACACCCAGCGGATGCCCACGCCGACGCCGGTCTTGAGGCTGGGCAGCTCCAGGTTGTTGAACGAGTTGCCCTGGTCGACGAAGGTTGCGATGCGCCATTTCTCGGCGATGGAGTACTGGTATTCGACGCTGCCGGCCACCAGGTAGCGGCCGCCGATCTTGTCGCCATCGGAGTTTTCCGGCGACAGGGTCTGGTAATCGTAGCCGCGCACGCTCTGGTCGCCACCGGCGAAGAAGCGCAGCGACGGCGGGATGGCCTTGTAGCCGTTGGTGAGGCTGCCGCCGAACTGCACGCGGCCCAGCAGGCGATGGTTCTCGCCCAGGGTGGTGAGGCCCTTGAGCAGCACGTTGCCGTGCACCAGGTTGGCGTCCGAGCCCAGCCCTTCCTTGGCCACCTGAGTGTCGAACTGCAGGCGGTAGCCGTTGTGCGGGTCGACCTTGTTGTCGCTTTTAAGGTACGAGTAGCTGATGCCCGGCATCAGCAGCGTGCTCAGGCCGCTGTCGTTGCCCAGGCGGTACTCTTCGCGTTGCCACTTGAGCGAGATCACCCGCTGCCAGCCGCTGGGCAGTTTGCTGTGCCATTCGGGGCCCACGGTCAGCAGCTTGCTGAGGCTGTCGGTGTCGGCGATTTCCTCGTACTGGTAGCCGGCGGCCCAGCGCAGCTTGTCGGTGAGCGGTGGGTCCAGGGGGCGGTCGTACCACAGGCCGATGTTCTGCCGCGGTGCGGACACTTCGGCCTCGGTGCCGTAGCTGTCGCCGTGGGAGTTGACCCAGTGGCGCGTCCAGTTGGCCTTCACCCGTGGCCCCACGTCGGTGGAGTAGCCAGGGCCGATGCCGATGGTGCGCGGCTTGCGGGTCTTGAGTTGCACGTCCACCGGTATTACCTGGCCTTCGGCGGAGGTGGGCGCGGCGTCCACGCGCATGCTTTCGAAATAGCCGCTGGACTGCAGGGCCTGGTTGAGTTCGGCCACCAGCTGCGAGTCATAGGGGGTGCCGGGCTTGAACGGCACCATGCGTTGCAGCAGGTCGTCGTCGAACGGCGTGTCGCCTTCGAAATGCACGGCACCGAGGGTGAAGCGCGGGCCACTGTCGTACACCAGCTCGATGTCGGCCACGCCGGCGACCGGGTCCACGGCCAGCCGCTGCTGGGTGAAATGGCCCTGGAAATAGCCGTAGCGCGAGGCCTGGTTGAGGATCAACTGCTTGGCGTCCTGGTAATGGCCGTGGTTGAGCACGGCGCCGGGGCGCAGGTCAGCGCTGTTGGGCAGGCGGAAGCCCTTGAACTGGCTGGCCGGCCCTTCGAGGCGGATGGTGACGTTGCGCAGGTGAATGGGCTCGCCCGGCTCGATGCTCAGCACCAGTTGCGGGTTCGCGCCGTCCTTCACCCGGCTGGCAATGTGCGCCTGGTAGTAGCCCAGGGCCTGGGCGGCCTTGGCGGCCTGCTCTTCGGCGCCGTGGCTGAAACGCTCGAGGGCTTCGGCGTCACGGTCGCCGAGGCTGCCGATGTAGCCTTCGACATTGGCCTTGAGCTCGGAATTGGCTGGTTTTACCTGTACCACCAGTTCGCTTTGCGCGTGCGCGGCAAAACTCGTGAACAGCAACACCAGACCGCGGGTAAATCGTCCTGAAAACTTCATGGCGCGGATGCTATCACGGTAAAGCGGCGTTTTAAGAGCGGATCGGCCCTCGCAAGATTCTGATTCTAGACACGAATGTGTTCCAAATGTTGCGGGCTTGCATGAAAAAACACATGTTCACGGACCGGTCCCACGGCAATCTCGCCAATTTCCTCGTAACCCTGGCGCTGGTAGAACGCCAGGTAACGGGGGTTGCCGGTGTCCAGCACGACCCCGTCGGAATGCTCGTCGTCGGCGCACCAATTGTGCACGGCGGTGAGCAACTGCTCGCCAAAGTGATGCCCCTGGTACTGCGGGTGCACCGCCAGCAGGGGCAGCACATGCACAGCTTCGCTGGGCAGGCAGGCCAGTACCGACTGGTAGTATTCCAGGTAGCGGCGTGTGCAACCCAGGCCGGTGCTGAGCAGCATGCCCAGGCGCCAGGCCCAGCTTTCGGTGATGCCCAGGCGGCGCTGGGGCGGTGCAATCAGGGCCACGCCCACCAGGCGGTCTTCATGCAGCAGGCCGATGCCGGGCAGGTCCTGGAAGAAATGCTGCTTGACCAGTTCGCGCACCGTGGCCCGTACCCGCTGCTCGTAGCCTGCGCGGTCGGCCTCGAACACGTAGGCGAAGGTCGGTTCGTGGCGATAGGCGTGGTACAGCAGCGAACGCACCTCGCTGGCGTAGCCGCCGTCCAGCATGACTACCTGGGCTGTCTCGGTGGCAGACTGGGACATGGTCAAGCTCCTGTGCACACGGCGCCGCTTGAGTGCGGCGCGTTCTTGTATTGGGGTACGGCAGGGTCGCGAGGTTCCATCCAACTGGACCTTAGCAGTGCCGGCCCCAGCTCGCCATGCTGGCCCCAACCCGGCCCATCCGTTAGCATCGGCGTTTTACCCAGGACTGCCGCCTCCATGAAGATTGTCTCGTTCAACATCAACGGCCTGCGCGCCCGGCCCCATCAGCTGGCGGCGCTGATCGAAAAACACCAGCCCGACGTCATCGGCCTGCAGGAAACCAAGGTCAGCGACGAGCAGTTCCCGCTCGCCGAGGTGCAAGCCCTGGGCTACCACGTGCATTACCACGGCCAGAAGGGCCACTACGGCGTGGCCCTGCTGTCGCGCCAGGCGCCGCTGGCCTTGCACAAGGGCTTCAGCACCGATGAAGAAGACGCCCAGCGCCGGTTCATCTGGGGCACCTTCGCCGACGCCAACGGCAACCCGGTGACCATCATGAACGGCTACTTCCCCCAAGGCGAAAGCCGCGACCACCCCACCAAGTTCCCGGCCAAGCAGCGCTTCTACGCCGACCTGCAGGCGCTGCTGGAAGGCCAGTTCAGCAACGACCAGGCGCTGGTAGTAATGGGTGACGTGAACATTTCCCCCGAGGACTGCGACATCGGCATCGGCCCGGACAACGCCAAGCGCTGGCTGAAGACCGGCAAGTGCAGCTTCCTGCCCGAGGAACGCGAGTGGATGGCGCGCCTGAAGAACTGGGGCCTGGTGGACAGCTTCCGCCACCTCAACCCCGACGTCGCCGACCGCTTCAGCTGGTTCGACTATCGCAGCCGCGGCTTCGAGGACGAGCCCAAGCGCGGCCTGCGCATCGACCTGATCATGGCCTCCCACGGCCTGCTGCCACGGGTGGCGGATGCCGGCGTGGACTATGAACTGCGCGGGATGGAAAAGCCGTCGGACCATGCGCCGATCTGGTTGAAGTTGAGCTGAGTGCGATCCGTACCGCGATAGCTCGGTAGCCGTTGGCGAAGGCGACGCCGGCCCTTATTCACGTTGGAGATCTCCAGTGAACACCAGGGCCAGCGCAGCCTGGCGGCAGCGGCTACAAGCCGCCAGGTCACGTCGGGGAGCAAACCCAGGCGTCCTGCTTGTTCACATACTGGTAACCTGCTTGTCTTATTCTCCCCGGCACCCCTTCGGCCTCCCCGGTGCCTGCGACGATGCCCCGCCTCCCCCGCCTGCTGTTTTTCATCTGCCTGGCCCTGCCCCTGACGGCCTGGGCCGAGGTGCCGGTCCTGCGTATCCAGGGTTCCAATACCATCGGCGCCGAGCTGGGCCCGGCATTGGTGCAGGCGATGCTGCAGGACCAGGGGTTGAAGCAGGTCAAGGTGGAGCCCGGCGCCCACGCCAACGAACAGCAGGTGTCGGCCGTGACCGTGGATGGCCAGCAGCTGCGCATCGAGATTGACGCCCATGGTTCCAGCACCGGCTTCAGTGCGCTGGAGCATGGCGAGGCCGACCTGGCCGCCGCCTCACGGCCCATCAAGGACAGCGAACTGGTGGCCCTGGACCGCCTGGGCGACCTGAAGTGCGCCGAGGCCGAGCAGGTGATCGCCATCGATGGCGTGGCGGTGATCGTGCACCCCGACAACCCCTTGCGGCAGCTGAGCACCGAGCAACTGGCGCGGATTTTCGCCGGCGAGGTGCGTGACTGGGCCGAGGTGGGCCTGGGCCACGGGCCCATTCACCTGTACGCACGCGATGACCAGTCCGGCACCTGGGAGACGTTCAAGGAGCTGGTGCTGACCCCGCGCGGCAAGAACCTGGCGCCCCAGGCCCTGCGCCTGGAGTCCAGCGAACAGCTGTCGGACGACGTCAGCCACGACCCCCAGGGCATCGGCTTCATCGGCCTGCCCTACGTGCGCCAGGCCCGCGCCCTGGCCATCGGCGACGGCGCCGCGCAAGCCATGGCGCCCACCATCAGCCTGATCGCCACCGAGGACTACCCCTTGTCGCGGCGCCTGTATTTCTACCTGCCGCCGGCGCGCAACAACCCCTGGGCCCAGGCGCTGGTGCGTTTCACCCAGAGCGACAAGGGCCAGGCCATCGTCGCCCGCTACGGTTTCGTCTCGCAGACCGTGCAGGCCATCCAGGTGCCCGCCACGGCGAACATGCCCGCCGACTATCGCCAGCTGGCGGCCGAGGCCCAGCGCCTGTCAGTGAATTTCCGCTTCGCCGAGGGGAGTGCCAGCCTCGACAACAAGGCCATGGCCGACGTGCAGCGGGTGCTGGCCTACCTGCGCGCGCGCGGCAAGACCTTCAAGGACGTGACCCTGGTGGGCTTCGGCGATGCCAAGGACGACAGCGCCCGCGCGCTGCTGCTATCGCGCCTGCGGGCCATGACCGTGCGCCGCGAGCTGGCGCGCAGCGGCGTGGTGCTGCGCGACATTCGCGGGCTGGGGGCAGAGATGCCGGTGGCGACCAACGACATGGACGAAGGTCGCATCAAGAACCGGCGGGTGGAGGTGTGGGTGTATTGAGTGCGGCCGCTGCTACGGGTGCGGTGTGCGATCTGTAGCAGCGGCCATGGGCCGCGTCCTGGCCCGCGCGGTGCCTGGGACGCGGCCTGCGGCCGCTGCTACGGGGGCGGTGTGCGCAGGATTTCGCGTTGCCGCAGAGATAGCCGCAGCAATCTGCGCCAAGACAGTTGCTGCTACACCGGTCAGGTCAACCTTGCTCGCGCGCGCTGCGCAACAGCTCCTTGGGCACGTACTTGCCGATCTCGTATTTGCCAATCGCCGCGCGGTGCACTTCATCCGGGCCGTCGGCCAGGCGCAGGGTGCGCTGCATGGCGTACATGTAGGCCAGCGGGAAATCCCCGCTGACGCCGGCGCCACCGTGGATCTGGATGGCGCGATCGATCACCCGCAGCGCCACGTTGGGCGCCACCACCTTGATCTGCGCGATCTCACTCTTGGCCACCTTGTTGCCGGCGGTGTCCATCATGTAGGCCGCCTTGAGAGTCAGCAGCCGGGCCATGTCGATTTCCATGCGCGAGTCGGCGATCTTGTCGATGTTGCCGCCCAGCCGTGCCAGCGGCCGGCCAAAGGCGGTGCGTTCGACCGAGCGCTTGCACATCAGCTCCAGCGCCCGCTCGGCCATGCCGATGGAGCGCATGCAGTGGTGGATACGGCCCGGGCCCAGGCGCCCCTGGGCGATCTCGAAACCGCGCCCTTCGCCAAGCAACACGTTGTCGTAAGGCACGCGCACGTTGTCGAACAGCACCTCGGCGTGGCCGTGGGGCGCGTCGTCATAGCCAAACACCGGCAACGGCCGCACGATTTTCACCCCGGGGGTGTCCACCGGCACCAGAATCATCGAATGCTGCTGGTGGCGCGGCCCGTCCGGGTTGCTCAGGCCCATGAAGATGAGGATCTTGCAGCGCGGGTCGCAGGCGCCCGAGGTCCACCACTTGCGGCCGTTGATCACCCACTCGTCACCCTGGCGCTCGGCGCGGGCAGCCATGTTGGTGGCGTCGGACGAGGCCACGTCCGGCTCGGTCATGGCGAACGCCGAACGGATCTCGCCACGCAGTAGCGGCGCCAGCCAGCGACGCTTGTGCTCCTCGCTGCCGTAGCGCACCAGCACCTCCATGTTGCCGGTGTCGGGCGCCGAGCAGTTGAACGGCTCGGGGCCCAGCAGCGAGCGGCCCATGATCTCGGCCAGCGGCGCATATTCCAGGTTGGTCAGCCCGGCGCCCAGTTCCGACTCAGGCAGGAACAGGTTCCACAAGCCTTCGGCGCGGGCCTTGGCTTTCAACTCTTCCATGATGGCGGTGGGCTGCCAGCGGTCGCCTTCGGCCACCTGGCGTTCGAACACCGGCTCGGCGGGGTAAACGTATGCATCCATGAACGCGGTCACGCGTTCACGCAATTCCTGAACCTTGGGCGAATAAGCGAAATCCATGGGGCAGCTACCTTTGAGCAAGGGTTGTCGTGGGCATGGATTCGATGCTAGAACAGGCACCAAGATTTATCTAACCTATTCTCGGCGTCTATTATCATTCATCACCGATATAGGATGACGCGATGCATCGGCACAACCACAACAAGAGCGCTGCCACATGAATCTGAGCAAGGTCGACCTGAATCTGTTCATCGTCTTCGACGCCATCTACACCGAGGCCAACCTTACCCGCGCCGGGCAGATCGTCGGCATCACCCAGCCGGCGGTGTCCAACGCCCTGGCCCGGCTGCGCGAAACCTTCAATGACCCGCTGTTCGTGCGCACCGCCCAGGGCATGGTGCCCACGCCCATGGCGCAGAACATCATCGGCCCGGTGCGCAACGCCCTGTCCCTGTTGCGCGTGTCGGTGCAGGAAAGCCGCATCTTCAACCCGTTGCAGGCCAGCAAGACCTTCCGCATCAGCATGACCGACCTCACCGAGGCGGTGATCCTGCCGCCGATGTTCCAGCGCCTGCGCCGCCTGGCACCCGCCGTCGTCATCGAAAGCTTCCTGTGCAAGCGCCGCGAGACCACCAAGGAACTGGCCGCCGGGCGCCTGGATTTCGCCGTGGACGCGCCGTTGAACACCGACCCGCAGGTGCGCCACGTCAAGCTGATGGAAGACCAGTACGTGTGCGCCCTGCGCAAGGGCCACCCGCTGAACAAGGAAAAGATCACCCTGGACGACTACCTCGCGCTCACCCACATCCACATCTCCAGCCGCCGCAACGGCCTGGGCTACGTGGACCTGGCGCTGGGCAAGATGGGCCTGCAACGCAAGATTGCCTTGCGCTCGCAGCATTACCTGATGGCCTCCCAGGTGCTGCAGCAGACCGACATGGTGATGACCGTGCCCGAGCGTTTCGCCCGCCGCCACGACCTCAACTACGTGGCGCTGCCGGTGAACGACGTGCCGCCGGTGGAAACCCACCTGTACTGGCACGAAAGCACCGACCAGGACCCGGCCAACCGCTGGATGCGCGAGCAGATGATCGAATTGGGCCAACTGGTGACCCGCGCCGACCACCTGCCCCAGGCCGCCAGCGTCGGGCGCTGACGGCCTGCATGGCTTAAACCTCGAGCGGCTGGAAGTGCTGGCGGGCCTGGGCGGGGCGGATGGGGCTGCGCCACACTTTCGCCGGTGCGTTCTGCGCTTCCCACTGGGCGCCCAACCGCGCCTGGTCAGCCCGTTTCACATGGGCGGCGGTGAAGTTGTCGAAAGCGTAGCGCAGCTTGCCGTAGTGGAAATGCGCCACCCACAGGTCCCCCCCGGTGGCCACGTCGACTATCACGTATTCCTGCAGGAACTGTGCAGTGTCCAGCTCCGGCACCCGGCCGGTGCGCCGCTCCAGGCGAATGGCCTGCTGGCCCAGCAGGTACTCGGCGTGGGCCATGGTGGGGTGTGGCATGGCCTTGGTCAGGCGAATGCGCAGGCGCGTGGCCTGGGCGACCAGCTCCGTGCCCCGCACGCGCAAGCGTTCCACCAGCAACACGGTGTCATCGGCGGCAGTGGACAGGCGTTCGATGCTCGCCGCCAGTTCCATCAGCCCACGGCCTTCGTTGCTGATCAGGTCATCGATGCTCGCCAGGGCCATGCCACGCCGCGCGTAACCTTCGGCGCGCAGCACCAGGGCCTCGCTGCTGTCGAGTTGCACCCGTGCCTGCGCCTGCAGGTCTGCCAGGCGCGCCTGGGTGGCTGCCGCTTGGCGCAGGGCCCAGCGGTTGTCAGCCTCAAGGTCGTAGTGGTGCACCGCGCCGTCGCCCAGCTCCACGACCATGGAGCGCTGGGCGCCCGTGCCGCTTTCGGTGCCGATCAATACCTCGTCCTCCACGGTTTCAAACACCCGCCTGCGCGCCCCGCCGTCCGGCTGCGGGCGGCGTGGGCGCTCGGGGTTGGCCCCAAGGCCGCGAGTGGCTTCATCGACGAGCGCCTTGAGGTGGTTGAGCAGGCGCTTCTGGTACCGCAGGTCGATGTACTGGCTGTAGATACTGGTCCACTCCTCCAATCGCCAGCGGAACAATTCCGTGGCCGTGGCGAACTGTGACAGCACCCGCTGGCGCTGGGCCGCAGTGAGGTCGACCACCTCGGTATCACGCCAGGTGGCGAGCAGGACATCGAGCTGCTGCACGTCGCGCACGACCAGTTGCCCCAACCGCAAGCGCTCCGGGGTAGTGGACAACTGCGGCTTGAGCACCAGCTTGAGCAGTATTTCTGCCTTGACCGCACCGTCCAGCCTGGGCCGGTAATCGTAGCCGCCCTCGCGCATCAGCCGCTCGATTTCCGCCCGCCGCGGCGCATCCAGCGACGCGCTGTGCCACTCACGCTCAAACCTTGCGCTCCATTCATGAATGAAGTCGGCAATTTCCAGCAGCTTGATCCGCACCTCCTGGGTGGCCCCCAGCGTGCGGTTCATGGCATCGGTAAAGGCGCCCAGGGTCAGCTCCCCGCGTTCTGCCGCGTCGATGAGGGTCTGGTGCCCCGCCTGGCGCACGCCAAACTCATCGCGCAAGACCTTGCGGCGGACCTTGCCCATGCGCACCAGCAATTGCATGCGGTCCATGCTCTGGTAACGGGCGCCCTGGTAGGAGCGGCGATAGATCCCTTCCGGCAGATACGCGCGGTGCTCCGCGAGGCTTGCAAGGTAGCGCTCGCAGGCCTCGATCTCGCGAATGGCCAGATCGACCACCGCCTTGCGCAGCGGCTCATCGGGTACGCCGGCGGTGGCAGCAAGGCGTGAACGAGCCGCTTCGGTGGCGCGCAGTCGTTGACTGGTGGCACTCTCATCCGCGATCAGCCGGCTGTAAATCCGCCGCTGCTGACGCACCAGGGCATCCCCCAACCATCGCGGCAGCCGCGCCTGGATCGCCAGGGGCAGGCGTTCCACCAGGCTGTCGGCCACCGCGCTGACCGCCGCACCGCCTCCCTCCAGCCCGCCGTCCACCAGGCGCCCGGAAATTGCGCCGTGGGTTTGCCACTGACCACGGGCATCCAGCCTGACTGGCTGGCGGTAGGTTTTCACCGCGGTGCCGCGCAACCTCCAGGTGTGGTAAGTGGCGTCCCATTGCACCGCGTACGCATGCCCACCGCGCAGGATGTACTGCCCACCGGCATGGCTGTAGACCCCCTGCTCGGCTGTCTGTAACAAGGCAATCGCCAGGTCGCTTTCATAACCGCGAAACGCCGACACATGGCCTGGGCCATCCAGCGGCGCCAGGCGCGCCACTGCCTGGGCCTGGCGGGCACGGACGCTGGCACGCAGCCCCTTCACATTGCCAACGCCGCCTGCCACGGTACCAGGCAGTATGTCCATGGCCGCGCCCACCAGGGACGCCAGCATGTTTTCCAGCTCAAGCAGACCGTTCGCCCCCTCACCACGGCGGAACGCCTTGACCGCTTCGACAGCACTGTCGAAAGCGTCGTAGACCGCCACCACGGAGCCGACGAATGGCAACAAGCCGACCAGCACCTTGAGGACCATGAATATGCTGTCGTGACTGCGCGCGGCGGCTTCCAGCCACAGCTGGTCCTGGGTACGCGCGGTGGCGCGGTGATGGCTGATCAGGCGGCCCATCTGCAGGTTCAGCTGGTACTCGGCGACGCTGCTGGCCACCCCGATGCGCTCGCCGGGCACCAGCCAGCCATCGAAGTTGCGGAGCTGGGCCTCACGTATGTAGGCGCCGTGGTCGCTGGCCAGGCCGCTGCCGGGCAACGCCGCCAGGTAGTCGACCATGCGCGACTCCAGGCTCATCTGTACCAGCCGGCGGCAAGCCTCGGCCATGCTCTCGTGCTGGGTCAGCACCTTGCCATTGGGTGCGTCCGGCAGGTACAGCACCGTCAGCCCGGTGCCCGGGTCGTTGATCAACGCCACCCCGGCCAAGGCGCTGCCAGCGGGGGTGCCGGTGCCCTTGAACAGCACCCAATGCAACCCGGCCTCAGGGTCGTCCAGCAACGCCAGCGCCGGTGCATCCAGCCGCGAGCGGCGCAGGGCCAGTTGGCCGTGCAGCCGCAGGCTGGCCTGCCAGGGCGCCAGCAATGCAGTGCGACGGGCCTGGATGGCTTCCTGGCTTTCGCCCGGCAACCCCTTGAACGCATCGCGCAGGCTGCGCTCGTAGCGAGCCGGCAGGTCCAGTTCCTCGAACAGGGCCTTGAGTTGCACCAGCGTCGGCAGCGCCACGCTGGCCGCCACGCCGCGCGATTCAACCCGGGCAAAATGCAGGCGCCTGGCGATTTCTTCGTCTATGCCGGCGAGCGCCAACTGGGCGAGGGACAGTTGCTCGCGAGCCTCACTGGGCTGGGTGATCATCTTTACCGGGGTGCCGGGCGCCCCTGAGCCGGGGACGGTCTCGCGCACCATTGATACCGAGACGGGCAGGTCGATGACCAGGTTTTCCGGCTGCAGGCCGAAGTCCTTTTGCAGGCGCTGCGCCAGGGCTGCACCGGCGAACTCGTCGCGCGGCGGCACGTCGCGGGCCAGCAGCACCTGTGCCTCGTCCAGGGCGGCGAGGTAGTCAGCCAGGCGCTGGCTCAGCTCTTCCTGGGCCTGCGGTGCCAGCCCGCGCAACCAGGTCGGCAAGCCCTCGGCCAGGGCCAGGGTCTCGTGCTCGAACAACAGGTCCAGGAAGGCCTGGTCGCGCGCATCGTGGCGGGGTGCCTCCAGCGCTAACAAGGCGTCCCGGCGCCAGCGCTGCATCGACGCCTCCGGCGTGTCGGCATCGGCGTAGAAGCGCGCGCCCTGCCCGATGGCCTGGGCATGCTGGTGTAACTGGCGCCATTGGCGCTTTAGGCCCACCTCGAAGGCGTGGCCCACAATAGGCGCGTAAGAAAACGACACCTGCGCATGCACCGTGGGGTCGGCCTCGGCAAGGCCCTCCAGCACGGCCACCTGGAAGGCGTCCAGCGAATCGAAATACGCCAGGCCGCCGTGGGTGCCGGGCCAGTACACCTGCACGCCCCAGGTGCCGCCGGTGTCATGCACGGCGCTGGCATGGGTAATGACCATGACCCCGGCCAGCACATCGTTGCCATCGGCGCCCAGCAAGGCCACATCGGCGATCAGGGTGTTACCGGCGGGCCGTTCGGCATCGTCCGGGTGGTCCAGCAACGCTTCCAGGCGGCTGGCCTGCTCGCCCTTGAGCTGCCCCAGCGCCTGCATCATGTCGAATTCGGCGCGCAGGGCCTTGGCGTGGGCCGCGCTGAGGGTGTCGAAGAGGATATGCCCGGGGGCAAGCTCGGCCCAGGCGTCGGTGCGGCCAATCAATGGTCGCGCAGCCAGCAGGCAGGCCTGCCGGGCCGCGCCAATGGCCTGCTGGTAAGCACGCAGCGTGCGCCATTGCGCCGATTTCAGGTCGGCGTTGTCACCCACGGTAGCGCGGATGGCCGCCTGTTGCTGGCTGACTTGCCATTCACGCCAGTACGGGTCGACTTCTTCGGCAAAGGCGCCAAACAGCAGCGCGGGGGGAGCAAGCGGTAGATCGGTCATGGGCTGCAGTCCTTGCAGGGGAATGAGCGCCCATTGGGCCCGACTGCCCGACGCGCAAGGTGGTAATTACCTAACGGCCCTGCTTGACGTTAACGTCAAGCAGGGTTTACGTTGACGTCAACCACCCTGTCGAGCCCGACCATGACGTACAGCATCTCCGACCTGTCCCGCGAACTGGACATCACCACCCGCGCCATCCGCTTCTATGAGGAGCAAGGCATGCTCAGCCCCGAGCGGCGTGGCCAGGAGCGTATCTATTCGCCCCGAGACAAGGTCACCTTGAAACTGATCCTGCGCGGCAAGCGCATCGGCTTCTCCCTGGCCGAGTGCCGCGAGCTGATCGAGCTGTACGACCCCAGCGGCAACCACAAGCAGCTGGCCAGCATGCTCGCCAAGATCACCGAGCGCCGCGCGCAGCTTGCCCAGCAACTGCTGGACATCCAGCAGATGCAACTGGAACTGGACACCGCCGAGGAGCGCTGCACCCAGGCCCTGGCCGAGCTCGGCGCCCACCCTGTTACCGCCCAGGAGTAACACCATGGCCCTGCCCCACAGCGTGCGCCTGGTCGAAGTCGGCCCCCGCGACGGCCTGCAGAACGAGGCCAGCCCCATCAGTGTCATCGACAAGGCGCGGCTGGTGAACGAACTGGCCGCCTGTGGCTATGCCTATATAGAGGCCGGCAGTTTCGTCTCGCCCAAGTGGGTGCCGCAGATGGCCGGCTCTGCCGAGGTGTTCACCAGCCTCCAGCGCGTGCCAGGGGTGACCTACGGCGCGCTGACGCCCAACCTGCAGGGCTTTGAGGCGGCATTGGCCGCCGGCGCGGATGAGGTGGCGGTGTTCGCTGCGGCATCCGAAAGCTTTTCCCAGCGCAACATCAATTGCTCCATTGCGCAGAGCCTGGAACGCTTCGCGCCGGTGATGGCAGCGGCCAAGACCGCCAACGTACCGGTGCGCGGCTACGTGTCCTGCGTGCTCGGCTGCCCCTACGAAGGCGCCATCGCCCCCGCCCAGGTGGCCGCCGTGGCGCGCGAGCTGCACGCCATGGGCTGCAGGGAAGTCTCCCTCGGCGACACCATCGGCGTCGGCACGCCCGGCGCTACCCGCAGCCTGTTCCAGGCGGTGGCCCGGGAGGTACCGCTGGCGCAGTTGGCCGGGCACTTCCATGACACCTACGGCCAGGCCCTGGCCAATATCTATGCGGCGCTGCTGGAAGGCGTGAGTGTGTTCGACAGCTCCGTGGCCGGCCTGGGCGGCTGCCCGTACGCGAAAGGTGCCAGCGGCAATGTCGCCAGCGAGGACGTGCTGTACCTGCTGCAGGGCCTGGGTATCCATACCGGCATCGACCTGGACCGGGTAATTGCCGTGGGCGAGCGCATCAGCCAGCAGCTGGGCCGCGCCAACGGCTCGCGGGTAGCACAAGCGCGCCGGTGTGGCTGAGGGGTGTTACCCCTCCCGCGTTTTCCGAGTATCAGGGAAACACTTTGAGCGTTCCTTTTCCGACACCCGCGTGCCTTTGAGCGACCAAACCCCCGTTTTCATTGGGTTTCGAAAAGTTGGCACGGCATCTGCTTTATCTCTTGCATAACAAAAACAAAAAACCCAGTACCACCCAATAAAAACAACACGTAACGGCTCTGGCATAACAAGAACAAACGCGGCAGAGGCGAAGCTAACAGATTTTTTTGGAGAGGATGCGCCACCGGGGCTTGCCCCACACCGTACACATAACAATAAAACTGCCCCGAGGCAGCGACGTACCGGTGACAGGCGAATCAGCGCTCAAAAAAATACGTTTGCTCTTGACCCAGGATGTGGGTCACACGAAACAGCGGTAAAGGGTCACGGTCGCCAAAAACAATAACAGGCCGCCCCTCAATAATAAAAAAAGAGCAGGCAACAAGACCTTGAGGGGAGCTTCGGCTCCCCTCAGTGCTTTCCGGCATTCCCTTCCCCCGTAGCAGCTGCCGAAGGCTGCGTCCGCCTCCCTCCGTTTACCCGCTGAACCGCAGTGCCCATGGCGCGGCCTGGCGGCCGCTGCTACGAAAAACCGTGTGCGCCGCTGTTCGGGCGGATTTGACATCCCGCACCGGGGTGCGACAAAGTGTCACCTCACCCGCACACTTCCCCACGAAACGGGTAACAGGGAAACACATTGGGGGTGTGAAAACCCGGTGAAAAATTCCTGAAAACGGCGAAAGCCCCGAATTCATTGGGTTTTGAAAAGTTGGCACGGGACCTGCTATATCTCTCGTACAACAAAAACAATAAAACTGCAGTACCCAATAAAAACAACACGTAACGGCTCTGGCATAACAAGAACAATCGCGGCAGAGGCGAAGCTAACAGATTTTTTTGGAGAGGATGCGCCACCGGGGCTTGCCCCACACCGTACACAGAACAACAAAACTGCCCCGAGGCAGCGACGTACCGGTGACAGGCGAATCAGCGCTCAAAAAAATACGTTTGCTCTTGACCCAGGATGTGGGTCACACGAAACAGCGGTAAAGGGTCACGGTCGCCAAAAACAACAACAGGCCGCCCCTCAATAATAAAAAAAGAGCAAGCAACAAGACCTTGAGGGGAGCTTCGGCTCCCCTCAGTGCTTTCCGCGATTTATTCCCCCCCTTCCCACCGCACCGATTTGACAGCCCGCGCCAGCGGGTTTACGTTAACGTAAAGGTCAGCATTCATTCCATAAAAACAATCCATGAAGGGCCACCCATGCGCTACCCGACCCTGAATTTCGCCCTGGGCGAAACCATCGACATGCTCCGCGACCAGGTGCAGGCCTTCGCCGCCGCCCAGATCGCCCCGCGCGCCGCGCAGATCGACCGTGACAACCTGTTCCCCGCCGACCTGTGGCGCCAGTTCGGCGACATGGGCCTGCTGGGTGTTACCGTGCCGGAAGAATATGGCGGCGCGGGCCTGGGCTACCTGGCCCACGTGGTGGCCATGGAAGAAATCAGCCGCGCCTCGGCGTCGGTGGCATTGTCCTACGGCGCACACTCCAACCTGTGCGTGAACCAGATCAACCGCAACGGCAGCCACGCGCAAAAGCTCAAGTACCTGCCCAAGCTGATCAGCGGCGAGCATGTCGGCGCCCTGGCCATGAGCGAACCCAACGCCGGCTCCGACGTGGTGTCGATGAAGCTGCGCGCCGACAAGCGTGGCGACCATTACGTGCTCAACGGCAGCAAGACCTGGATCACCAACGGCCCCGACGCCAACACTTATGTGATCTACGCCAAGACCGACCTGGAAAAAGGCGCCCACGGCATCACCGCCTTCATCGTCGAGCGCGACTGGGCCGGCTTCACCCGCAGCAACAAGTTCGACAAGCTGGGCATGCGCGGCTCCAACACCTGCGAGCTGTTCTTCGACGACGTGCAGGTGCCGGAAGAGAACATCCTCGGCGTGCTGAACGGCGGCGTGAAGGTGCTGATGAGCGGCCTCGACTACGAGCGCGTTGTGCTCTCGGGCGGCCCCACCGGCATCATGCAGGCCTGCATGGACCTGATCGTGCCCTACATCCACGACCGCAAGCAGTTCGGCCAGAGCATCGGCGAGTTCCAGCTGATCCAGGGCAAGGTCGCCGACATGTACACCCAGCTCAACGCCAGCCGCGCCTACCTGTACGCCGTGGCCCAGGCCTGCGAGCGCGGCGAGACCGCGCGCAAGGACGCCGCCGGGGTGATCCTGTACACCGCCGAGCGCGCCACGCAGATGGCCCTGGACGCCATTCAGATCCTGGGCGGCAACGGCTACATCAACGAATTCCCCGCCGGGCGCCTGCTGCGCGACGCCAAGCTGTACGAGATCGGCGCCGGCACCAGCGAGATCCGCCGCATGCTGATCGGCCGCGAGCTGTTCAACGAAACCCGCTGACGGAGCGCGCCCCATGGCTACCCTGCACACCCGACTCAACCCGCGCGCCGCCGACTTCATCGCCAACAGCGCGGCCATGCTCGAACAGGTTGGCGCCCTGCGCAGCCTGCTTGCCCAGGTGCACGAAGGCGGCGGCGCCAAGGCCCAGCAACGCCACACCTCACGCGGCAAGCTGTTGCCCCGCGAGCGCATCAACCGCCTGCTGGACGCCGGCTCGCCGTTCCTGGAAATCGGCCAACTGGCCGCCCATGAGGTGTACGACGAAGCCGTGCCGGCCGCTGGCGTGATCGCCGGCATCGGCCGCATCGAAGGCGTGGAATGCATGATCATCGCCAACGACGCCACGGTCAAAGGCGGCAGCTACTACCCGCTGACCGTGAAGAAACACCTGCGTGCCCAGGCCATCGCCCAGGAAAACCGCCTGCCGTGCGTGTACCTGGTGGACTCGGGCGGCGCCAACCTGCCGCGCCAGGACGAGGTGTTCCCCGACCGCGAGCACTTCGGCCGCATCTTCTTCAACCAGGCCACCATGAGCGCCCAGGGCATCCCCCAGGTCGCCGTGGTCATGGGCTCCTGCACCGCCGGCGGCGCCTACGTGCCGGCCATGTCGGACGAGACCATCATGGTCCGCGAGCAGGCGACCATCTTCCTCGCCGGGCCGCCATTGGTGAAAGCCGCCACCGGCGAGGTGGTGACCGCCGAGGCCCTGGGCGGCGCGGACGTGCACTGCAAGGTCTCCGGCGTGGCCGACCATTACGCCGACAACGACGAGCACGCGCTGGCCATCGCCCGGCGCTGCGTCGCCAACCTCAATTGGCGCAAGCTGGGCCAGCTGCAGTGCCAGGCGCCAATCGCCCCGCTCTACCCGGCCGACGAGCTGTACGGCGTGATCCCGGCCGACGCCAAGCAGCCCTTCGATGTGCGCGAAGTGATCGCGCGGCTGGTGGACGGCTCGGTGTTCGATGAGTTCAAGGCGCTGTTTGGCACCACCCTGGTGTGCGGCTTCGCCCACCTGCACGGCATGCCTGTCGCCATCCTCGGCAACAATGGCATCCTCTTTGCCGAGGCCGCGCAAAAAGGCGCGCACTTCATCGAGCTGGCCTGCCAGCGCGGCATCCCGCTGTTGTTCCTGCAGAACATCACCGGCTTCATGGTCGGGCAGAAATACGAGGCCGGCGGCATCGCCAAGCACGGCGCCAAGCTGGTGACCGCGGTGGCCTGCGCGCGGGTGCCGAAGTTCACCGTGATCATCGGTGGCAGCTTCGGCGCCGGCAACTACGGCATGTGCGGCCGCGCCTACGACCCACGCCTGTTGTGGATGTGGCCCAACGCGCGAATCGGCGTGATGGGTGCCGAACAGGCCGCCGGCGTGCTGGTGCAGGTCAAGCGCGAGCAGAGCGAACGCGCCGGTGGCAGCTTCAGCGCCGAGGAAGCAGCGGCGCTCAAGCAGCCGATCCTCGAACAATACGACCGCCAGGCCCACCCCTACTACTCCAGCGCCCGCCTGTGGGACGACGGCGTGATCGACCCGGCGCAGACCCGCGACATCCTCGCCCTGGCCCTGTCGGCCGCCCTCAACGCGCCCATCGAACCCAGCCGCTTCGGCATCTTCCGGATGTGACCATGAACGATTTCGATACCCTGGAACTGACCCGCGACCCGCGCGGTTTCGCCACCCTGTGGCTCAACCGCCCCGAAAAAAACAACGCCTTCAACGCGCAGATGATCCGCGAACTGATCCTGGCGCTGGACAGCGTGGCCGCCGACGCCAGCCTGCGCTTCCTGCTGATCCGCGGCCGCGGCAAGCACTTCTGCGCCGGCGCCGACCTGGCCTGGATGCAGGCGTCGGCGCAGCTGGATTTCAACACCAACCTGGACGATGCCCGCCAGTTGGCCGAGCTGATGTACAACCTGGGCAAGCTCAAGCTGCCGACCCTGGCCGTGGTCCACGGCGCGGCCTACGGTGGCGCGCTGGGGCTGATCAGCTGCTGCGACATGGCCTTGGGCACGGTGGATGCGCAGTTCTGCCTGTCGGAGGTGCGCATTGGCCTGACCCCTGCGGTCATCAGCCCCTTCGTGGTCAAGGCCATCGGCGAACGCGCCGCGCGGCGCTACGCGCTGACCGCCGAACGCTTCGATGGCCAGCGCGCCCATGAGTTGGGCCTGCTGGCCGAGACCTGCGCCAGCGCCGAACTGGAACAGCGCCTGGCGCACTGGGTGGACAACCTGCTGCTCAACAGCCCGCAGGCCATGCGCGCCTGCAAAGAGCTGCTGCGTGAAGTCGCCCACGGCGAAACCACCGCCGCCGTGCGGCGTTACTGCGAGAACGCCATCGCCCGCATTCGCGTCAGCGGCGAGGGCCAGGAGGGCCTGCGCGCCTTCCTGGAAAAACGCACCCCGGCCTGGCAGGAGCAACCACAATGACCACCCTCACCTCCCTGCTGGTGGCCAACCGCGGTGAAATCGCCTGCCGGGTGATGCGCACCGCCAAGGCCATGGGCCTGACCACCGTGGCCGTGCACAGCGCCATCGACCGCGACGCCCGCCACAGCCGCGAGGCAGATGTGCGCGTGGACCTGGGCGGCAGCAAGGCCAGCGACAGCTACCTGGCCATCGACAAGATCATCGCCGCCGCCCGCAGCAGCGGCGCCCAGGCCATCCACCCCGGCTACGGGTTTCTTTCGGAGAACGCCGCATTCGCCCGCGCCATCGAACAGGCCGGTCTGATATTCCTCGGCCCACCCGCCTCGGCCATCGACGCCATGGGCAGCAAGTCAGCCGCCAAGGCACTGATGGAAACCGCCGGCGTGCCGCTGGTGCCCGGCTACCACGGCCAGGCCCAGGACCTGGAGACCTTCCGCGCCGCCGCCCAGCGCATCGGCTACCCGGTGCTGCTCAAGGCCACCGCTGGCGGCGGCGGCAAGGGCATGAAGGTGGTCGAGCGCGAGAGCGAACTGGCCGGCGCCCTGGCCTCGGCGCAGCGCGAGGCGCAGTCGTCGTTTGGCGATGCGCGCATGCTGGTGGAAAAATACGTGCTGCAGCCGCGCCACGTGGAAATCCAGGTGTTCGCCGACCAGCACGGCCACTGCCTGTACCTCAACGAGCGCGACTGCTCGATCCAGCGTCGCCACCAGAAAGTCGTCGAGGAAGCCCCGGCGCCAGGCCTCTCCCCACCATTGCGCCAGGCCATGGGCGAGGCCGCGGTGAAGGCCGCGCAAGCCATCGGTTACGTCGGCGCCGGCACCGTCGAGTTTCTGCTGGACGCCCGCGGCGAGTTCTTCTTCATGGAGATGAACACCCGCCTGCAGGTGGAACACCCAGTCACCGAGGCCATCACCGGCCTGGACCTGGTGGCCTGGCAGATTCGCGTGGCCCAGGGCGAGCCGCTGCCCATTACCCAGGCCCAGGTGCCGCTGCACGGCCACGCCATGGAAGTGCGGCTGTATGCCGAAGACCCGGACAACGAGTTCCTGCCCGCCACCGGCACCCTGGCGCTGTACCAGGAGAGCGCCCCAGGCCCCGGCCGCCGGGTGGACAGCGGCGTCAGCGAGGGCGACAGCGTGTCGCCGTTCTACGACCCCATGCTGGGCAAGCTGATTGCCTGGGGCGAGACCCGCGAACAGGCGCGGCTGCGCCTGCTGGCCATGCTCGATGAGTTCGCCGTGGGCGGCGTGCGCACCAACCTGGCGTTCCTGCGGCGCATCATCGGCCACCCGGCGTTCGCTGCGGCCGAACTGGACACCGGCTTCATTCCCCGTCACCAGGCCGAGCTGCTGCCCGCTTCGGCCGAACTGCCAGAAGCGTTCTGGCAAGCCGCGGCTGCCGCGTTCGTGCGGCCGACCGGCAGTGACGCCTGGGCCGCGGCCAATGGCCTGCGCCTGGGCTTGCCAGCACAGACGGTGGTGCACCTGCGGTGCCGCGACCAGCGTCAGGTGGTGCACCTGCAACCGTCCCCGCCTGCGGCGCCAGCCTTCCTGCGCGGTGCCACCCTGTACCTGCGCTGGAACGGCGAAGTTCACCCGGTGACCTGCGTTGACGCCATCGCCGAAGCCGACGCCAGCCACGGCCAGCAAGGTGGACTGAACGCGCCCATGAACGGCAGCATCGTGCGGGTGCTGGTGGGCGTCGGTGAGCAGGTGGAGGCTGGTACGCCGTTGGTGGTGTTGGAGGCCATGAAGATGGAGCACAGCATTCGCGCGCCGGAGGCGGGGGTGGTGAAGGCGTTGCATTGCCAGGAGGGCGAGATGGTTGCGGAGGGGGATGTGCTGGTAGAGATGCAACCCGGGTGATTGGACGCGGCCTTCGGCCGCTGCTACAGGAAATCCCCGTAGCAGCGGCCGCAGGCCGCGTCTCTTTTCAGGCAGCCACTTCGTAAAGCTTCACCACCGCAGCCTCACCGTCGCGCAAACACTGGCGCAAGCGCTGCGCTTCTTGCTCGGCCACGCCCACCGCCTTGTCCTTCACATGCCCGTACCCGCGAATCTGCTCGGGCAACCGTGCCAGGCTCAGCGCGGTGTGACGGTTGGCTGGGGTCAGGTGCTGAAGAATCAAGGCGATGTCAGCCTGGTAAGCCTCGATCAACGCCCGCTCCTGGCGCCGCTCCTGGGTGTAGCCGAACGGGTCCAGCGCCGTGCCGCGCAGGAACTTGAACGGCGCCAGCAGCCCGAACGCCTTGAGCATCCACGGGCCGAAACTGCGCTTGCCCTTCTTGCCCAGCCACGACGGCGCCAGGTGGAACTCCAGGCGGTAGTCGCCTTCGAACTGCCCCTGCAACTGGCGGGTGAACTCGCCGTTGCTATATAGCCGCGCCACTTCGTATTCGTCCTTGTAGGCCATCAGCTTGAACGCGTAGCGAGCCACGGCCTCGGTCAGCGCCAAGGGCTGGCCTGGCACCTGGCGGGTTTCGCTGGCGCGCACCTGCTCCACCAGCGCCAGGTAACGGTCGGCATAGGCCTGGTGCTGGTAGGCGCGCAGGGTCGCCGCGTTGGCGGCCAGGCGCTCGTCCAGGGTCTGCTCCACCGGCACCTGCACCGCTGGCTTGAGCACCGCTTCCACCGCCCGTGCGTCATGGGCCGCACGGCGCCCCCAGAGGAACGCCTGCTGGTTGAGGTTGACCGCCACGGCGTTGAGTTCGATGGCCTTTTCAATGGCCTCGGCCGTCAGCGGAATCAGCCCCAACTGGTAGGCGTAGCCGAGCATGAACAGGTTGCTGGCGATGCTGTCCCCCAGCAGCCCCACCGCCAGGCGCGTGGCCTCGACGAAATGGGTCTTGTCGGCGCCCACCGCGTCGCTGATCGCCTGGGTCATGGCCGCCGCCGGGAACTGCGCATCCGGGTCGCGGGTGAACGCCGCCGTGGGCGTCTGCTGGCTGTTGATGACGGCGTGGGACTTGTCCAGGCTCAGCTTCGCCAGCGCGTCAGGCCCTGACGCCACCAGCAGGTCGCAGCCCAGCAGCAGGTCGGCATCACCGGCGGCGATGCGCACGGCGAACAGGTCTTCTTGGCGCGCGGCGATGCGAATGTGGGTTACCACCGGGCCGAACTTCTGCGCCAGGCCGGCCTGGTCGAGCACGCTGCAGCCCTTGCCTTCCAGGTTCGCCGCCAGGCCCAGCAGGGCGCCCACGGTGGTCACGCCGGTGCCACCGACGCCGGGCAGGAGGATATTGAACGGGCGCTCCAGGCTCGGCAGCACCGGCGCCGGCAGCGCCGCGAAGGCCTGGTCACGGCTGGGCAACTGCGGCTTGCGCAGCTGGCCGCCGTGCACGGTGACGAAGCTGGGGCAGAAGCCTTCCACGCAGCTGAAATCCTTGTTGCAGGCGTGCTGGTCGATCTCGCGCTTGCGCCCTTGGGCGGTCTCCAGCGGCAGCACCGACAGGCAGCCGGACTTCACCCCGCAATCGCCACACCCTTCGCACACCGCCGGGTTGATCAGCGCGCGCTTGTTCACCTCGGGCATGGTCCCGCGTTTGCGCCGGCGGCGTTTTTCCGTGGCGCAGGTCTGGTCGTAGATGATCACCGACACGCCCTTGAACTCGCGCAACTCGCGCATGACTGCGTCTAGGTCGCGACGGTGATGGAACGTGGTAATCGGCGCGAAGCCGGCGCGGCTGGGGTATTTGTCCGGCTCGTCGCTGACCAGGGCAATGCGTTGCACGCCCTCGTCGAACACCTGGCGGCTGAGCTGGTCGACCCGCAGGATGCCGTCGATTGGCTGGCCACCGGTCATGGCCACGGCGTCGTTGTAGAGAATCTTGTAGGTGATGTTGACCCCGGACGCCACTGCCGCGCGCACCGCCAGGTGCCCGGAGTGGAAATAGGTGCCGTCGCCCAGGTTCTGGAACACGTGGGCGGTCTCGGTGAACGGCGCCTGGCCGATCCAGGTCACGCCCTCGCCGCCCATCTGGGTGAAGGTATCGGTCTCGCGGTCCATCCAGATGGTCATGTAGTGGCAGCCAATGCCGGCCAGCGCGCGGCTGCCCTCGGGCACCTTGGTGGAACTGTTGTGCGGGCAGCCAGAGCAGAAATGCGGGGTGCGCTGCACGTTGTGCAGAGGGGCCTGCAGGGCCTGTTCCTTGTCTTGCAGGAAACGCAGCCGCGCCTCGATCTGCGGGCTGCTGTAGATGGGTGCCAGGCGTTTGGCGATGACTCGGGCGATCATCGCCGGGGTCAGCTCGCTGAGGTTGGGCAGCAGCGAGCGGCCTTCCTCGTCGAACTCGCCGACCACGCGCGGGCGCTTGTCCACGGGCCAGTTGTACAGCTGGCCGGTCAGTTGGTCCTCGATGACGCTGCGCTTTTCCTCCACCACCAGGATCTCGTCCAGGCCCTGGGCGAAGTCGTGCACCGACACCGGTTCCAGCGGCCAGCTCATGCCGACTTTCAGCACGCGGATACCCACGCTGGCGCACAGCTTTTCATCCAGGCCCAGCTCTTCCAGGGCCTGGCGCACGTCCAGGTAGGACTTGCCGGTGGTGACGATGCCCAGCCGCGGCTGCGGCGAATCGAGCACCACCTTGTTCAGCTGGTTGGCGCGGGCAAAGGCGCGGGCGGCGTAGATCTTGTAGGTGTTCAAGCGCGCTTCCTGGGCCAGGGGCGGGTCGGGCCAGCGAATGTGCAGGCCGCCCTCGGGCAGGACGAAATCGGCGGGCTCGCAGGTCTGCACCCGCAGCGGGTCGACCTCCACCACCGCCGAGGAGTCGACGTTCTCGGCAATCGTCTTCATGGCCACCCAGCAGCCGCTGTAGCGCGACAGCTCCCAGCCGATGATGCCGTAGTCGAGCATCTCCTGGACGTTGCTGGGGTTGAGCACCGGGATCATCGCCGCGATGAAGGTGTGCTCGCTCTGGCTGGCGATGGTCGAGGACTTGCAGCCATGGTCGTCGCCGGCCAGCACCAGCACGCCGCCGTGGGGCGCCACGCCGGCCGAATTGCCGTGCTTGAACACGTCGCCGCAGCGGTCCACCCCCGGCGCCTTGCCGTACCACAGGGCGAACACGCCGTCGTACTTGCCCTGGGGAAACAGGTTGACCTGCTGGCTGCCCCACACGGCGGTGGCGCCCAGCTCTTCGTTGACGCCGGGCTGGAAATGGATGGCGTGTTTCTGCAGGTAGTCGCGGGCTTCCCACAGGCTCTTGTCGAGGTTGCCCAGGGGCGAGCCCCGGTAACCGGAAATGAAGCCTGCGGTGTTCAAGCCACGGGCCTCGTCGCGCTGTTTCTGCAACATGGGCAGGCGCGTGAGGGCCTGGGTACCGGTGAGGTACAGGTGCCCGGTGGCGAGGCGGTACTTGTCGTCCAGGCGGACGTCGGCTAGGGACATGCGGCACTCCTGTTATTTTTATGGCGGCCATGACTCATCAGTCAGTGGCTAAAAATATGCCTTTCGGAGTGAGGCTTTTTCTTTCTAAATTCGGGCATTTCTGCTGTTATGGCGCATGAACGTTGCGCCAAAAACAAGAAAAGGGAAATGATCATGCAGTCCAAACTGAGCGCCCTCGACCGCCGCATCCTGCGCCTGATCCAGCACGACGCCGACCTGTCGGCCGCCGAAATCGCCGAGCGCGTGGAACTGTCGCAGTCACCGTGCTGGCGGCGCATTCACCGCATGCAGGAGGAAGGCCTGATCGAGCGCAAGGTCGCCCTGCTCAACCCGCAGAAGCTGGGCTTGACCATGACCGTGTTCGTCAACGTCAAGTTGTCGGGGCACGGGCGGCGCTACCTGGCGGAGTTCGAGGAGGCGATCACCGGCTACCCGGAGGTGTTGGAGTGCTACACCATGGCCGGCGGGATGGATTACATGCTCAAGGTGGTGGCCCAGGACATTGGGGCCTACGAACGCTTCCTGCGCGACCATCTGTTGCAGAAGCCGCATGTGCAGGAGGCGCATTCCAACATCGCCATGAGCGAGGTGAAACGCACCACGGAACTGCCGCTGGATTGAGCGAAATAATTTTTCACAAACGCGGCAAGAAATCATTTGACTTGCAAATGATAACGATTATTATTGAGACAACTGATCGCGAGATCGGTTGGGTAATCCGAAAGGCCTTAGGTCGGACTTTCGAATTATCTCCTCATCAGGCTAATCACGGTTTTTGACCCGGCTTTTTGCCGGGTCTTTTTTTTAGTTTCTTCAGGCTAATGAAGAAGGGTGTTGCTTGAATTCGATGGCGCGCATGATAGCAAAGGACTATTGCTCGAGGAAAGCGCTCATCGCTAATTTTCAGCTAGCAAATCAGCTATTTAGCCGGAATTGTGGCAAATCGTTTCTTGAGAATAACTCTCAAATACACTAAGCTGCGCCTGCGTCAGGGAAGACGCCCCCCTCACGGATGCGTTCGCAGCCCGCAATCGACCAGGCCCATGGCGGCCAGGAGGACGTTTCGATGACCCATCTGCTCACGCCCCTGCACAACCTTTTCCAGCACCAGCCGGTCGACCAGGGCCAGGATGCGCTCTACCTGCGCCTGAAGAAGTTGCCCCGCCGCGTGCAGCAGGTGTTCCTGCTCAGCCGCCTGGATGACCTGCCCTACCCGGCCATCGCCCAGCGCCTGGACCTGAGCGTGGAGCACGTCGAACGGGACATGCTGCAGGCGCTCGAACAATGCCGCAGCCCCGCTGGCAGCCAGGCGGCCAGCGCCTGGTACGTGAAGCTGCAGAACCCGCACACCACCGCCAGCGAACGCATCGACTTCCGCCGCTGGCTGGACGCCGACGCCACCCACCTGCAAGCCTTCCACGCCACCGAACTGCGCTGGCGGCAACTGCTGGCCGCCGCCAGGCACCTGGGCGAGTCGGGCTGGCAGCATCGCCGCCGCCACACCGGCCTGCTGGGCTGGGGCATGGCGCTGCTGGGGGCACTGCTGCTGGGCGGGCTGGCCGGCTGGATCTGACTGGCGCCACGCTTGCGTGTAAAGTACGAGCGTCCTCGACTTTATAAGGAAGCGAACAATGGCCGCGGCCCCCCTCACCTTCAGCGCTGATTTCGACAGCGGCAACATCCAGCTGCTCGACGCCAGCGACCCACGGCAGGTGCGCCTGGCGATCCGCCCGGACACCCACAGCGACCATTTCCAGTGGTTTCATTTCAAGGTCGATGGCCTGGCGCCTGGCCAGCCCCATGGCTTCAGCCTGACCAACGCCGGGCAGTCTTCCTACAAGAACGCCTGGGCCGGCTACAACGCCGTGGCTTCCTACGACCAGAAGACCTGGTTCCGCGTGCCCAGCCAGTTCGACGGCCAGGCGCTGACCTTCAGCTTCGAGCCCGAACAGCCCCAGGCCTGGTTCGCCTATTTCGAACCCTATAGCCGTGAACGCCACGACTGGCTGATCAGCGAGGCCGTGACCCAGGCCGGCCTGCAGTTGCTGGCGGTGGGCAAGAGCGCCGAGGGTCGCGACCTGCAACTGCTGCGCAAGGGCGACGGCAGCGAAGGCAAGAAAAAGGTCTGGCTGATTGCCCAGCAACACCCCGGCGAGCACATGGCCGAGTGGTTCATGGAAGGCATCATCGAGCGCCTGAAACAGCGTGACGATGCCGAGCTGAACGCGCTGCTGGCCGAAGCCGACCTGTACCTGATCCCGCACATGAACCCCGACGGTTCGTTCCACGGCCACCTGCGCACCAACGCCAAGGGCAAGGACCTCAACCGCGCCTGGCAGGACGCCAGCGCCGAGTTCAGCCCCGAGGTGTTCTTCGCCCTGCAGCAGATGCAGAAGTACGGCGTGGACCTGTTCATCGACGCCCACGGCGACGAGGAAATTCCCCACGTGTTCACCGCCGCCTGCGAAGGCAACCCGCAGTACACCCCGCGCATCGCCCAGCTCGAGCAGCGCTTCCGCGACCTGCTGTGCCAGCAGACCGCGGATTTCCAGCAGGTACACGGCTATACGCGCGACGAGCCGGGCCAGGCCAACATGACCCTGGCGTGCAACGCCGTGGGGGCGAAGTTCGACTGCCTGTCGCTGACCCTGGAAATGCCGTTCAAGGACCACGACGACAACCCCGACGCGATCACCGGCTGGTCGGGCAAGCGCTCGGCGCAGTTGGGCAAGGACGTGTTGAGCGTGATTGCGAAAATGGTCAGCGGCCTGCGGTAACTGCGGACGCAGCCTGCGGCAGCTGCTACGGGATTGACCTCGTAGCAGCGGCCGAAGGCCGCGTCATGGGCGACTGGCCTTGTCCCCCGAGGTCATGCTCTGCAACACCCCGTCGCGGCGGATCCAGCCGTGGTACAGCGCCGCGCCCAGGTGCGCCAGCACCGTCAGGAACAGCAGGTACGCCAGCAACCCGTGGGCCTTGCGCAACAGCGCATAGGTATGCGGCTCGGCCGGCAGTATCGGCGGCAGGTGCAGCGAGGCGCCCAGCATTATCGGGTCGCCGGCCGCCGAGAGCATGCCCCAGCCCACCAGTGGCAGCACCAACATCAAGGCATACAGCAGCCAGTGCGACAGCTTGGCCGCCAGCTTCTGGATGCCCGGCAGGTCGGCCGGCAGTGGCGGTTGGCGGGTGCACCAACGCACCAGCAGGCGCACGATCACCAGCGCCAGGATGGCGATGCCCAGGGGCTTGTGCAGGTGCAGCAGCCACTCATGGCGCTCGGACACGGTGCTGACCATGCCCACGCCAATGAACAGCATGGCAATCAGCAGGATCGCCATCACCCAGTGCAATACCCGGGCAGCCGGGGCGAAATGTTCAGGGCGGGCTTTCATGGCTTGGCCTCCGCGGCGGGCGCATTGGCGCTGAGTTGATCGACTTCCGAGGTGCGGCGCAGGTACGAGCTGGCGTAGGCCGCCGAGCGCGCGGCCAGCAGTGGGTCGTTTGACGCCTCGATGCCGCTGGGCAATATGGTCGGGTCATAGTTGACGTCCCGGCACTGGCCGGTGATCTGCGGCTGCATGCGCTCCACCACCAGGGTGCCGGCGTCCACGGTCTTGCGCCCGGCGGGCCAGGCCTTGCTAGCATCGTCCACCGGGTCGCCCGGTTCGGCCAGGGTCATGCGCAAGGTCCAGCGCAGCGGGCCACCGGCCAGGCGCTGGGCCAGGTCGGCCTGGAGAAAATCGGCGCCGGCGTTGGGGCCGGCCGGGGTGCTGTCGGTCGCCTCGGGCACCACCGACCAGCGCACGGCCTGGCGCTGGCCGTCGGCGTTGTCGAGGTAGAAGGCGTTGATGCTGTTATAGGTTTCCGTGGCGTAGCTGGCCGACGGCTTGGCACCCTTGACCCAGGCCAGGAACGGTCCGGTCTCGGGGTGGGCGGCGAAGAACGCCGGCATGGCGTCAGGCTTGGGCTTGCCGGTGGCCGGGTCCGGGGTGCCGGCCTTGAGCATGGCGTAGAAGGCTTCGGGCGTGCCCACCGGGAACACCGGCATGCTGTTCATGCCCGTGCGCCACTGCTGCCCGTTGGCCAAGTTGAAGCGCAGGGCGAAACTGCGCAGCGGCACGCTGCTGTCCGGCGCATAGGGGTTGCCGCTGGGCAAGGCGAAACGCCCGACCACCGGCGTGCGGCCCTGGGCGAACACGCTGCTGCTGGACAGCGCCTGCAGTTGGCCGTTGCCCTCGAAATAGCCGATCACACACACGCCCTTGGCGTGGTTGCGACGGTAACCGGGGTGCACGCCGTTGTTGGTCTGCAGCGCGTTGACCAGGTCGCGGGGCTTGAGCCGGTCCGGGTCCAGGCGCCCGCTGACATAGGCAAAGGCGGCCACGGCGACGGCCAGGATCGCGGCGATGCCCAACAGGCGCACGGCCTTGTCGAACAGGGTCAAGGGTGGGGGCGTTGGATCAGGCATGAGCGACTCCAGAATCGGTGGGGTGCTATGAGACGAAGGCCAGCGGGATTTATTCCCTGTCCCGCCGCTGAATAATTTGAGGTTAGGCAAGCTGGAATAAAACGCCCCGTCATTCGTCTTGCTAATCTTGAAACAGAGCCCCACCGTGCAGGCCGCCATGAACGAGTTTGATGATCAATTGCGTATCCTGTTGCCGCGCCTGCGCCGTTTCGCGTTGTCGTTGACTCGCGAGCCCAGCAGCGCCGACGACCTGGTGCAGAGTTGCCTGGAAAAGGCCTTGAGCCGGCGCGCCAGCAAGGATGCCGAGGGTGAATTGCGCGCCTGGCTGTTCCAGATCCTTTACCGCCAGTTTGTCGACAACCACCGGCGCGCGCGCCGTTACGCGCGCTTGCTGGAATTTTTCACCGGCCGCGACGACTATCAGCCGTCGGTGGAGCGCACGGTCATGGCCCAATCGGCCCTGCAGTCGTTCGACCGCCTCAGTGATGAGCAGCGCGCGCTGCTGCACGCCGTGGCCGTGGAAGGCCTGAGTTACCAGGAGGCCGCCACCGTGTTGCAGGTGCCCATCGGCACCGTCATGTCGCGCCTGTCGCGCGCCCGCCAGGCGCTGCGCCAGCTCAACGAAGGCGAGATCCATCGCCCTGCCCTGCGGATACTGAAATGATTACCTTGCCGCCAACCGAACACGACCTCCACGCCTACGTGGACCTGCGCCTGAACCCCGCCGACCGCCAGCGCCTGGAAACCTGGCTGAACAGCCACCCCGAGGCCGCCGCCCAGGTGAAAGGCTGGCAGAAAGATGCGCGCCTGCTGCGCTCGGTGCTGGGCAGTTCGCCTCTGGCCGACAACCCGGCGCTGGACCCGGCCACCCTGCGCGTGCGCCGCCGCCACCGCTACCAGCAACACCTGGCCCGCGCCGCCGTGCTGGTGCTGGCCGTGGGCCTGGGCGGCCTGGGCGGCTGGCAGGCCCATGAGGCCCGCCACCCCAGCGTGGCGCCCATGACCGATGCCCTGCAAGCCTACCGCCTGTTCGCGCAGAAAGACGTGCTGCCCGCTGACTTCAAGGTCAGCGACGCCACCGCCCTGCAACCCTGGCTGGACCGCAACTTCACCAACGCCAAGCGCCTGCCCGACCTCAGCCAGGCTGGCTTCAAACCGGTGGGCGCGCGGCTGCTCAGCACCGACCAGGGCCCGGCCGCCATGGTGCTGTACCAGGACGGCAAGGGTGCGCGGGTCACCTTCTACATCCGCCCGCCAGGCCCGGACAACAACCTGCTGCCACGCGGTTCGCGGCGTGAAGGCAATTTGCAGGCGGACTACTGGTCGGGCCCTGGGTACAACTACGCCGTGGTGGCCCCGGTCGACATCGCGCCGAAGACCCTGCAAAACCTGTAGCAGCGGCCACAGGCCGCGTCAGCGCGCGGTTTCAGGTACACCGCGGCGTGGCCGGACGCCGCCTTCGGCAGCTGCTACGCGGCTCCTGTAGCAGCGGCCACAGGCCGCGTCAGGGCGCGGTTTTCCAGGTACACCGCGGCGTGACCGGACGCCGCCTTCGGCAGCTGCTACGCAGTTCTTGTAGCAGCGGCCACAGGCCGCGTCAGCGCGCGGTTTTCCAGGTACACCGCGGCGTGACCGGACGCCGCCTTCGGCAGCTGCTACGCGAATGCGGACACCCCATAGACCGCGTCGCCTGCATCGCGGCCGAGGCCGGCTCCTACCACGAATAGTGTAGGAGCCGACTTTAGTCGCGATGCAGACGACGCCAATTTAAGACAGTTCCTCCCACAAGACAGTCGCTGCTACGCGGTTCCTGTAGCAGCGGCCACAGGCCGCGTCAGCGCGCGGTTTCAGGTACACCGCGGCGTGGCCGGACGCCGCCTTCGGCAGCTGCTACGCGAATGCGGATACCCCATAGACCGCGTCGCCTGCATCGCGGCCGAGGCCGGCTCCTACCACGAATAGTGTAGGAGCCGACTTTAGTCGCGATGCAGACGACGCCATTTCAAGACAGGTCCTCCCACAAGACAGTCGCTGCTACGCGGCTCCTGTAGCAGCGGCCACAGGCCGCGTCAGGGCGCGCGCCTTCGGCAGCTGCTAAGGGGACCGGTGTCCGCTAGAACGCCACATCCACCACCACACTGTCCTGATACCCCCCCACCGGCGGCGTCACCTGGTCGGTGTACACTTTGCCATTGAAGTTGAACACCTGGCTCCCCGTTCCCGTGCCGTTGCCCGGGTTCACCTCGGCGTCGCTGCTGCTGCGCCGCGCCGCGCCGGTGCTGCCCCAGCGCACGCTGCCGGCGCTCTTGAACAGGTCGTAGGCCAGGTAGTTGCTGCCGGAGATCATGCGCCGCCGCCCGCCGGCGCTCAGGGGGTAGCCGCCATCGCTGAGACCCACGGTGTAGGCGCTGCCCAGGGTACAGGCCACGCTGATGCTGCTGTTCACCGTGGCAAAACCCAGCACCAGCGGCGCGCTGCCGAAATCGAGGTTGGGCGCGGTGATCTGGCAGTCATTGGTGACTTGCAGGGTGACCTGCAGGGTGGTGGCGCCCGAACCGACGTCGCGGCCCAGGCAGATGGCACCAATGCCGATACCCGAGCAGTAGTTCCAACTCCACGCCAGGTTCAGGGTTTCGGTGTAGATGCCCGCCGGTACGTTGCTACCGATGATGGTCTTGAGGTACAGCGGCACCGACTTGGGCGAGGAGCCGGCCAGCAGGCCCAGGGCGTCGATGATCGAGTTGCGCGCAAAGTCGTAGGCCACGCCGCGGGTCAGCGGGTAGCTGGTGCTGTCGTTGGCGTAGACGGTGTAGCCGATCACCGCGCCGCTGCTGCCGACCTGCAGGCCGGCCTGGCTGGAGGTCACGGTGAGGTAGAAGTGATCGTTACTGCCCAGCAGGCTCAGCAACGACCCGGTACAGGTCAGCGCGCCATTGGTGGTGGACGTGGACTGCACCGTGGTGCGCAGCAGCACCGAGCTGACCTGGCCAAAGGTGGGCGGCGTTGGCGTGGAGATCGCGCAGGCAGCCTGGGCCCCGGTGCCGGCCGCCAGTAGCGCCAGGCCCGCCAAACACGCCTTCACTGGCACACCAACGGCCCCAACAGGGGCACCTCGCCCTGCTGCTGCACGTCCAGGTCGAACTGCACCCGGCACTGGCTGCCGTCGCCCCGCTCCACCACCAGGCTGTTGTGCGCCGCCAGGTTTTCCAGGTACACCAGGCCGTCCCAGCCGACCACGGTGCGCGCGCCGCTCTGTTCGTGCAGCACGTTGCTGCCCAGGGCCAGGTGTTGCTGGTTGGCGTCCACCAGCACCAGGCTGGCGGCCACCACCCGGGTCAGCGGGAACTCCAGCAGGTAGCCACTGCCGCGGCGCACGGCCACGCGCTGTTCTACCGATGGGCTGCGCACGTTGGCCGGCAGGTTGAGCGGGTCGATCTCGTATTTGCCGCGGTAGTAGCCGCTGGTCCACGGCACCAGCAGGTGCCCGCTGCGGTCGGTGTCGCCGACGCGCTGGTTTTCGTAGCGCACCGGCACGCCGCTGTAGCCGTCGGTGCTCACCAGCACGAAGGCGTCGTCGATGCGGTTGGCGGCGAACAGGCTGCCGTCCATCCACACCAGCGAACCGGCGGCGTCGGCCCAGCGCGTGGTCTGCTCGCTAGTGCCATAGGCGCCCACCTGCAATTGCACGGACTGCAGGCGCCAGGTCAGGTCGGCCTGGCGGTAGGTCTGCTGGTCGCCGCGCGAGTAGCCCAGGTTGTAGCCGACGCCGCCCTCGGTGGGCACCGCGCGGCTGTAGTTGACTCGTTGCTGGGTCTGGCCCTGCTGGTTGCGCTCGACGCCAACGCTGAGGTTGCCGCGCAGGTCGATGGGGATGGTCACCTGCGCTTGCACGGCCCAGTTGCTGGCGCCGATTTCATGGTTGGCCGACAGGTAGAAGCTGCTGTTGCCCCACAGCGGTTTGCTCCAGGTCAGGTTGAGCAGCCGGGTGCGCGAATCGTCGCCGGCGCGCACGTCGAAATAGCCGGCGCCCAGGCTGCCGTAGCGCTCCAGGTTGACGCTGAGGGTGGCCTGCTGGCTGCGCTGGCTCATGCGCGTGTAGGGCGCGTCCACCAGGGTCAAATCGGCGTAGTCGTCGCGCCGTTGCAGGCGTTGGTAATTGAAGCTGAAACGCGGGTTGTTGTACTGGTAGCCCAGGCTGTATTGCTGGCCGCCGAGGCCGTCGTAGCGGCTTTGGCTGACGGCGGTGTTGAGCACGCCGAGGTTGCCCAGGCGCAGGTTGCCGCCCACGCCGCCCAGGTTCAGGGACTGCGCCGCTTCGGCGTGGCCCTCCAGGGTCAGGTAGTCGCTGAGGCCATAGCGCACGCTACCGGTGGAAGCGCCGGGGCCGTAGGCAAAGTCCTTGAGGCCGTAGTCCCGGCGCACGCTGCCCGCCGCCACGGAGAAATCCATCAGGCCTTGTTGCAACAAAGTGCTGGTGACGTAGAACGGCAAGGTGGTGGACACCTGCCGCCCCAAGGCGTCGGTGGTCACCACCACCGCCTCGCCGGCCCCGTTGATGTAGGGGATGTTGGTGAGGGTGTAGGGGCCGGGCTGCAATTGCGCGCTGGTGCTCTTGTAGCCGTTGATGAACAGGTCCACCGACGACGGCACCGCTGCCTCGCCGGCAAAGGCTGGCAACGGATAGGTGACCAGGTCCGGGCGCACGGAAAAGTCCCGTGACAGCTGCACCCCGCCCAAGCGCACGGAGTTGCTCCACGGCAAGGAACCGCTGACCAGGTCGCCAGCCTCCACGGTCAGCAGGCGTTCGTCGTCGCTGTAACGCCAAGTGGTGTCGTAGCGGCGGAAACGGCTGGTGTCCGCGTAGGCATTGCCCGACAGGCTCTGGCGCAACTGCCCGGTGCTGGACACCGTGCCCCAGCTGTCGAAAATGCGCAGTTCGTTGTACGCCGCCAAATAGCGGCCCAGGTCGTCGGTGTCGTTCAGGTACAGGTCGTAGTTGAGCAGCGCGCCGAAGCTGCTCATGGCCTGGCTGCGCGGGTAGGCCTGGCTGCTGCCGATACGCTGGGCCGGCAGCCAGTCGGGCGGCACGTCCAGCAGCAGGCGCTGGGCCTGGCTGTCGTAGTCGGTGTGCAGGCCCTGCACGCTGTCCAGCGCTACCTCGGGGCCGGCCACACCCGGCAGTTTCAGCCCCGCGGCCTGCAGGTCCGACAGCGGCAGGTAGAGTTGCCCGGCCCGTTGTTGCACCTGCACCACGCGGCCCGTGCTCATCTGGTTGACCACCAGTTCAAGGTACAGCGACGCATCGGGCACAGCCTCCTGGCCGGTGGGTGGCGGCGGCAGCTCCCCGGCCAGCGTGGCACAGGGGTACAACAGCCACCCCAGGGTGAACCACGTCAGTGTCGAGGGGCATCCGTGCCGATCGATGGGGCATCTCCCTTGTCAAGCCAACCACGAAAACGCCGCTCAGCGCGCAGGCGCCAGGGCTTGCGGCGCGTCACTGCCATTGACCCGGCCGTGCAACGCCGAGACCTGCGCCGTTGCCGGTAACGGCCAGCGCATGCTCGCCCCCGGCAGCACGTAGCCCAGCAGGCCCTCGCCCAACGCCCGGCGCTGGGCGCCCTGCTGCAGCGCCACGTCCGTGAGGCGTGCGTGCACCGGGCCCTGGTTGCGGATCTCGACGAAGTCCTTGCCGCCCTCGCTGACCGTTCTCCAGGTCAACGCCGGCACGCCCGCGCCCTTGGGGTCGCGCTCGCGGCTGGGGTCGGGCTTGCTCCACAGGCCGGCGCCGTAGGCGAACAGCGGTACTGAATAGCGCATCTGGAAACGGATGGCCGCGGCAGTCTTGCCCTGGCCGTCCGGCCCCGGCGCCTGGGCAGCGGGAATCTCGTCGATGATGATGCGGTAGGCCTGCTCCTGGCCCGGCGGTATTTCCCGGGTGCGAGTCAGCCGCACCAGCTGCTTCTGGCCGGGTGCGATGTGCGCCACCGGCGGGCTGCCGATCACGTCGCGCTGGTTCTGGTATTGGTCATCGAAACCGCTCTGACTCCAGCCGAACACGCGGATCTGCAAATCGGCCGGCTCGCTGCCACGGTTCTCCAGCCACAGCGCGCTGGCCTGCTGGTCGGCCTCCAGCACCGGGTCGATGGGCCAGATCAGTACCGAACTGGCCGCCTGCACCGTGAACGGCAACAGCACCCCACAACACACACTGCCCCAACGCCACATACGCTCACTCCACCGGCAACATTCGAGGGCGCCCCGGCTTACCAGGACAATTCCACTTGCAAGACATCGCTGTAGCTGCCCGCCGGCACATTGCCCGGCAGGCTCAGCCGGCCATAGATCGGCAGGCTGATGTTGGTTGAATCGCTGTACGCCACGGTGACGCTCTGGCTGATGCCAAGCGCCTGGCTGTAGGCCGCGTCGCGAAACAGCTGGTAGGCCACCAGCGCGCTGCCGGCCTTGAGGTTGCGCGAGGTGCCGGCGTTCTGGCCGCCGTCCACTTTCATGTTCAGGGTCACCCCAGGGGTGCACTGCAGCTTCACCCCGGTGCCGGGCACCGCCGCCGTCGCCGTGCCGGTGGCCAGCGCCGACCAGCTGCCGAAGTTGAGGCTGCCGTAGTTGCTGCCGCCGCCGACCACCAGGCAACCGCTGGTGATGGCGGCGTTGACCAGAAAGGTGCTGGTGGTGGCGGCGTCCAGCGGCCAGGGCGCCGCCAGGCTCGCCAGCAGCAGCGCCCCCTTGAGCCAGACCATGGCTAGAACGTCAGCTCGACCGCGACCGTGTCCGTGTAGGTGCCCGCCGGCAACCCGGCGACGCCGATGGCCCGGCCGTAAAGGTTGACCGTCTGCGCCACGCCGGTGCTGGTGGCCAGGCTGATGGTGCCGTCGATGGCCAGCAGGTTGGAGAAGCCGGTGTCGGTGAAGAAGTCGTAGGGCACGAAATGCCCGGCGCCGTCGGCCAGCGCCCTGGCGCCACCGGTGGCCTGGCCGTCATGGCTGCCGGCGCGCACCTTGACCACCGGCACGGTGCCGGCCGAGCAGAGAATCGACATGGCCCCGCCGCCACCGCCCAGCACCTGGCTGCTGGCCTGGGTGAACAGGCTGCTGGTGGTGCCGAAGTTCAAGCTACCGAAATTGATATTGGTGCTGCCGGCCACGCCGTTCACCAGGCAGCTGCTGGTCAGCACCAGGCTGGCGGTGACTTGCCCTGTGACCGTGGTGGCGGCCTGGGCGGCGGGCGTCAGCGCGGCCAGCAAGGCCAGGGCCGGTAACAGGGCGGCAGAACGAAAAGCCTGTGCGTGCATGATTCACTCCTTGTGTTACCAGTGCTTGTGTTACCAGTTCAGGGTCACCCGCAGGGTGTCGCGGTAGATGCCCGCCGGCAGCGCGCGGGTGTTGGCCACCACGGCGCCGAAGATCGGGATGGGGATTTGGCCGCCACTGCTGACGGCGAAGGTCTTCTGCTCGCCGATGCTGTAGCGCTCGGTGCCGGCGGCGTTCTGGTACAGCTGGTATGGGATGGTGCGGCTACCGTTGCTCAGGCGCCGGGTGGTGCCGTCGCCGTTGGCGCCGCCATCGATGGTGACGCTGAAGCCGGTGACCGTCGGGTTGCAGGCCACCTGCAGGGTGCTGCCGCCGTTGGCGACGTTGGCGCCGATGGGCGCGTTCCAGGTGGGCCCCTGGTCGCCGAAATCCAAGGCGCCCAGCGAGCCGGTGGCCAGGGTGCTGCCGGCGCTTTGCACCTCGCAGCCGGCGGTGATCACCAGGCGTGCCTGGATCTGCCCGCTGACGCCATTGACCGCGGCCACCGCATGGCCGGTCCACGGCAGCGCGAGCACGGCGGCCAGCCAGTGCCCTACCATGTCACGGTCACCTTTAATAGGTCGCTGTATTGCCCGGCGCGCGGCACCTGGGCCAGCGGTTCGATGCGGGCGTACAGCGGCAGTTCGATGGTGCCGGTGGCCGGCACGCGGCCGCTCAGCGGCTGGTCGACAGCAAAAGGCACGCGGCGCGCCGGGTCGCTGTAGAGGCGGTAGGGAATGGCGTTGCCAGCGGCGCTGGCCAGGTAACGCACGTCGCCGACGCCCCCATGCTGGCCGCCGTCGACCTGCACCTGATAGGCGGTGTCGGGGTTGCATTCCAGGCGCGGCAGGCGGGTGCGGGGCAGTTGCGCCGACAGTGGGCCGGCGGGGTCATCCAGGCGCGCGGCGCTGCCGAAATCCAGCAGCCCCAGGTGTTGCGGGCCGGCGTCGCGCACCTGGCCCAGCAGCACGCAGCCGCGCTGCACATTCACGCGCACCTCGACCTGCAGCTCCGTGGCCAGTGCCGGGCCGCCGAGCATCAGGCTCGACAGCGCGGCGATCGCTATTCCCTTCACACCCTCACTCCTTGCGAGGCGCATCCGTGAACTGGAGGCTAGCATTCGAGGCAGAAGTTGCCACTTCGGTCAGCGTATTGATACACGCACAAGCCTTGCCTGGCGCGCGCCAGCAGCGGGTTTCCAGCCTTTCTTGTCAAGGTTGATGCGTGACGCGCCAGCGGCAATCGTCGTCTTGATGCACCGGGTAAAACGTTTCAGCTACCAGCTGTCATACCTTGGTACTGATCCGGTCAAGTCCTGGCGCAACAGGTCGATGCAATGATCAGGCATTTCAACCACATTCTGCCGCCCAAAGGTCCCGAACCCGATGAACCCTTTCCGCTTTCTCCGCCAGGCCACATCGAACGCCCCCGGGACCGCCAGCGTGCTGTGCACCTTCAACGCGCTAGGCAGCACGCTGCAAGGCGTGAAGCTGGCGCCCACGTTCATCGCCGGTTTCATCTCGCCGCACCTGGACCTCGACGCTGTGGCCCGGCAACTGCGCCAGCGCTTCCCCCAGGCCACCCTGAGCCTGTGCACCACCGCCGGCGAGCTGTGCAGCGCCAGTGACGCGCTGTACTGCAACGCCCAGGGCCAGTGGGACCGCATCGTGCTGCAACTGTTCGACGCCAGCGTCATCGCCAGCGCCGAGCTGGTCAGCGTGCCGCTGCTGTCCGAAGACATCCGCGCCGGCGGCAAACGCCTGCCCATGCGCGAGCGCATCGCCAGCCTGGCCGCCACCCTCAAGCGCACGCGGGTCAGCCTGCCGATCGACAACCGCGACACCCTCGCCTACGTGCTGTTCGATGGCCTGTCGGCCTCGGAATCGTTCTTCATGGAGGCGCTGTACGAGTCCGGGCGCTTCCCCTGCCTGTTCGTCGGCGGTTCGGCGGGCGGCAAGGACGACTTCAAGGCCACCCTGCTGCACGACGGCCAGCGCAGCTACCAGAACCACGCGCAGATCGTCTTCCTCAAGTGCGCGCCACAGGTGCGCTTCGGCGTGTTCAAGAGCCAGAATTTCGAGCCCACGAAGCTGTCGTTCAGCGTGCTCACCGCGTCGCTGGAGGAGCGCTACATCCATCAGGTGTTCGACGCCGCCGGCAACATCAAGACCATGGTCGCGGCCCTGTGCGACGCGTTCAAGTGCGCGCCCAACCAGTTGGAAAAATACCTGGCCGAATACTCCTTCGCCATTCGCGTGGGCGAGGAACTGTTCGTGCGCTCCATCGCCCGCATCGACTACGCCCGCGAAACCGTGCACCTGTTCTGCGACGTGGCCCCCGGCGAAGAGCTGGTGATGGTCAAGCGCACCTCGCTGCGCGACTCTACCCAGCGCGACTTCCAGCGTTTCCTGCAGGGCAAGGGCGGCCAGCCGCTGGTGGGCCTGCTCAACGACTGCATCCTGCGCCGGGCCAACAACGCCGGCAAACTGGGCGAGATGACCGGGGTGTTCGGCGACGTGCCGGTGGCCGGCTTTTCCACCTTCGGCGAGATCCTGGGGCTGAACCTCAACCAGACGCTGACCGCGATCTTCTTTTTCAAGGTGGCCAACGGCGCCCCGTTCAGCGACGACTATATCGACAATTTCGCCAGCCACTACGGCGAGTTCAAGGCCTTCTTCCTGCGCCGGCAGATCCAGAAGCTGGCGGGTTTGAACCGCGTGGTGGTCAAGCAGATCGACGCCTTCAAGCACCAGCAATTCACCAGCAGCCTCGACACCCACGGCCTGGATGCCAGCGTGCTGCCGGTGTTCGACGGCCTCGCCGACCTGGGCATGGTGCTGTCCCAGGCCACCCACCAACAGGAAGAAATCGCCCGGCAGCTGCAGCACTACTCCGGCGAACTGCACCTGTCCATGGACGAACTGACCGGCACCATTAACCAGCAGAACAGCGTCACCGCCCAGGCCGGCAACACCGTGGCCGGGCTGTCCAGCCACGCCGACCAGGTGGTGGGCAGCGCCCGTGACCTGGCGCAGTCGAGCCTGCGCATCCAGTCCATCGTCCAGGTCATCCAGCAGATCGCCGGGCAGACCAACCTGCTGGCCCTGAACGCCGCCATTGAAGCCGCGCGTGCCGGCGAGACCGGGCGTGGCTTCGCGGTGGTGGCGGATGAGGTGCGCAAGCTGGCGGAAATCACCCGCAAGAACGCCGGCGAGATCGGCGTGGACATCGACGCCCTGGCCGGGGAAATCCAGAACGTGGCGTTGCAGATCGAGGAGCAGTCGACAGCCGTGGGCACCCTGCGCGAGCTGCTGGGCGACCTGGAGAATTCAAGCCGGATGACCGAGGGCACCTCCCAGCGGACCAAGAAGATCGCCGATACCCTGACCGGCCTCACGCACCTGGACGGGCGTTAAACCGCCGGCGTGCGCACGCAGTCTTCCGGCCCCACCACCCGCCCCTGCTGCGAACGCACCTGCAGGGGCGCCAGCGGCTGCCCGGCGTGCAGCAGCAGGGAATGGGCTTCGCCCGCCTGATACAGGTGCTGCTCGCCCCACTGGCGCAGCGCCACCACCACGGGAAACAGCGCCCGCCCCTGGGCCGTCAGCACGTATTCCTTGTAGGCACTGCCGTCCGACGCCGGGCGCAGGTCGAACACCCCCGCCTCCACCAAGGCCTTGAGCCGCGCGGCGAGGATGTTCTTCGCCAGGCCCAGGCTTCGCTGGAACTCGCCGAAGCGTCGCAGGCCGTCGAAGGCATCGCGCACAATCAACAGCGACCAGCGCTCGCCGACTGTCTCCAGGCTGCGAAACACGGGGCATTGGGCTTGCTGCAGGGCGCTGGGTGAGGTCATGGCGGGATACCGGTCGGGCAGATGTGGTTGCATATTAAAACCAGAGTTGCTACAAACGCAAAATCTGGTTTCTTTTTGAAACCTCACTGCCCGACAGGACAGCCCTGCCATGACTCACCTCTCACCGCGCCTCACCTGGCTGCTGGCGCTGACTGCCGGCCTCGCGGTCGCCACCGTGTACTTCATCCAGCCGCTGCTACGCTCGATCGGCGCAAGCCTGGGCGTGGCGCCTGGGGACCTGGGGTTGCTGGTCACCCTCACCCAATGCGGCTACGGCGCCGGGCTGCTGTTGATCGTGCCGCTGGCCGAGCGCCTGGACCGCCGGCGCATGATCATCGGCCAACTGCTGCTTTCCTGTGCGGCGCTGGTGCTGGGTGCGCAGGCGGGCCAGTGGTGGTTGCTGCTGGCGGCCATGCTGGGGGTGGGCCTGATGGCCGTGGTGGTGCAAGTGGTGGTGGCCTACGCCGCCAGCCTGGCCAACCCGGCGCAACGGGGCCAGGTGATTGGCACGGTCACCAGCGGCATCGTCGTCGGTATCCTGCTGGCCCGCCTGCTGTCGGGTGCAGTCGCCGACGTGGGTGGCTGGCGCCTGGCGTTCGCCGGCTTCGCCGGGCTGATGCTGGGCATGGCGCTGCTGCTGGGCAAGGCCATGCCCAGGCCGGCGGCCGTGGCCACACGGCAGCCCTATGGGCAATTGCTGCGCACCATGGCCCGGCTGTTCCTGCACCACCGCCTGCTGCGCCAGCGCGGGGTGCTGGCGATGCTGGTGTTCGCCGACTTCAGCATCCTCTGGTCGAGCATGGTCCTGCCCCTCAGCGCCCCGCCGTGGTCACTCAACCACACCCAGGTCGGCCTGTTCGGCCTGGCCGGCATCGTCGGCGCCCTGGGTGCGGCCCGCGCCGGGCGCTGGGCCGACGCCGGCCTGGCCCGCCGCACCAGCGGCTGGGCCCTGGCGCTGCTGGCCGGCGCCTGGCTGCCGATCGCCTGGGCGCCATCCAGCCTCTGGGCGTTGCTGCTGGGCGTGCTGATGCTGGACTTCGCCGTGCAGGCGGTGCACGTCACCAACCAGAGCCTGCTGTTGGCGGAGCCATCACAGGGGCAAAGCCAACTGATCGGCGCGTACATGTGTTTCTATTCGGTGGGCAGCGCGCTGGGGGCGCTGGCGGCCACCCAGGTGTATGCGCAGTGGGGGTGGCCGGCGGTGTGCGCGCTGGGCGCAGGAGTGGCCGTGCTGGCGCTGGCCTGGTGGCTGCTACAGGTGCCAGGCCTTGGAAAATATTCCTACACATATTTCAGACCACGTCGGGATAGGTAAACCCCTCCATCACCGATAACCTTCTTGCACCCACCGAGACAGGATATCGACGTGAACACCTTCGAAACAATTGAACAATCATTCGACGATGTGGAATGGTGCAAGGAATGCAAAGGCTTTGAATTCAAGAGCCGTTACCCACAGTTTCCATGTATCTGTGACGTGCTGGTTGTGCTGCGCAAATCCGATGGCGTGGCCTGTGTGGTGTGCAGCGAGCGCAGTGATAATTACGGCAGGTCCATCTCCCAGGGGGTGATGGACATTCGTGAATTGCTTGTTTCAACACTGAACCTGCAAGCCCCCCTACTGTGGCTTGAACACTACCCCCACGGCACCGTGAACTTCCTGGACAAGTACACGATCAGGCAAGTTTACTTCTATCCGGGCATGGCCGGTCGTAATCATCGTTTGTCATGGTGGGCCGCCGGGGAGCTTTGCGGGCTAGCCCCTGAGCTGTTGGCCAGGGGTTACCATGATGAACTCTGACCCTATACACATGCCCCCTTTGACCGCCAAGCTGGAACTGAACTGGGAGACAGTGGCGACCCGACTGACGATCAAGATAATGGCTCTGTATTTCGATGCAGGGGCTGAAGTAGATCGTGCCATTGACGAATTCGTCATCCGCCACGCACTGCGCGAAGTATTGGTCGACCTGTTATCAACCTCGTTCGTCTCCACTAAAGAAACCTGTTACCCCAACAGCAGGCAACGGATGGACCTCACCATCGGCCCAGCAAACTGCCCCGTGGATTTTGCCATTGAACTTAAAAGTACCAGTGCAAGCGTTAACCTGTTGGTGGAGGATTGGAAGAAAATGCTTCTGTTCAACAGTGGATTTTGTGTTTCGATACTGGCGGGCATAGTTTCAACGCAACGGTTCGATCGACTGAACGACGTACTACAGCGGACCGATGGGAACCTCGGGGGCGGAAATCAAGCTCAGCAGATAGCCGGGGATTTTTTCCTGCTCTCAACTGACACCCTCAAGCGCCCCGCAGATGAGACAAAACAACAAGTTTCCTTCGTGTACATCTGGCACATCGGCAACTCGTCCAATCCATTGCCCAACATTGGCTATCACCTGCTCCCGTCCTGACTCGTATCGCAGGGCGTAGCTGGCCGACTTTGAAATCGACCACAGTCCGACTATCGCCCACCCCTTCACCCACCGCGCTGGCCCCCACCCCGCCGCTTTTGCTTAAATACCCGCCACGGCCCACCGTGGGCCTCCTGTCCAGTATGAGGAAAGCCCCTTGGCCGCGTTACCGCCAAAGAAATCCTGGTTCAAGTCCCGCCTGGGCAACGCCCTGGGTCGCCGCCACCTGGGGCGCGGGGCGCAGATTACCGAGTACTTCCAGCACAAGGCCCAGCAGCAGGGTTATACCCTGAGCCACGGCCAGCAGCAGGTTATCGACAGCATGGCCGAGCGCGTGGAGCCGCTGTTGCAGGAAGACGTGGCGCAGCCGCGCAGCCTGTACCTGTACGGCGCCGTGGGGCGCGGCAAGAGTTGGCTGCTGGATGGTTTCTACCAGGCGTTGCCGATGGCCCATAAACGCCGCCTGCATTTCCATGATTTCTTCGCCCGGCTGCACGAAGGCATGTTCCGCAACCGCGAGCAGGCCAATGCCCTGGAAACCACCCTGGACGAGTTGCTCAGCGACTGCCGGGTGCTGTGTTTCGACGAGTTCCACGTGCACGACATCGGCGACGCCATGCTGCTGACCCGCCTGTTCAAGGCGCTGGATGCGCGCGGCATCTTCCTGATGGTGACGTCCAACTACCCGCCCGAGGGCCTGCTGCCCAACCCGCTGTACCACGAACGCTTCCTGCCGGTGATCCGCCTGATCAACGCGCAGATGCAGGTCATGGAAGTGGGCGGCGCCCAGGACTACCGCGCCCTGCCCAGCGCCGCCAGCGAGCAGCAATTCACCCTGGGGCACTACGTGTGGCCGGGCACTGTGGCCCAGCGCCAGGCGCTGAAGCTGCCGGCCGCCGACCTGCCGCCCTTCCCCCTGGCGGTGGGCAAGCGCCAATTGCGGGCGCGCATGAGCCATGAGCGGACCATTCACTTCACCTTCGATGACATCTGCGAGCAGCCCACCGCAGTGATGGACTACCTGGACCTGAGCGGGCGCTTCGACACCTGGATCATCGACCACCTGCCACTGCTGGACGAGTGTTCGATTGCCGTGCAACAACGCTTCATCAACCTGATCGACGTGCTGTACGATCAGGACAAGCGCCTGATGCTGATCAGCGAGCGGCCGCTGGCGGAAAGCCTCGCCGGCCAGGCCATTGACCTGGCCCGCACACGCAGCCGGCTCGGCCAGCTTCAGGAACACCATCTCCAATAACGTCTTGTAGCCGCTGCCGTCAGGCTGCGCTGGCCGGTGTGAACCGTGGAGATCTTCAGCGGGGCACAGGGCCAGCGCAGCCTTCGGCAGCGGCTACGGGTTGAAGGAAAAACCCATGGCCACCCTGCACCTGCTCTGCGGCAAGATCGCTTCCGGCAAATCCACCCTGGCCACGCGCCTCACCGAGGCGCCCAACACCGTGCGCCTAAGCGAAGACGTGTGGCTGGCCCGGCTGTACAAGGACCAGCTGCACGACGTCAGCGACTACGTGCGCTGCGCCGCTCTGCTGCGCGACGCCGTCGGCCCCCACGTCGAGTCCCTGCTGCGATTGGGCGTTAACGTGGTGCTCGACTTCCCCGCCAACACCCCGGCCAACCGCCTGTGGATGCGCGGCCTGTTCGAGCGCAGCGGCGCCGAGCACCTGCTGCATGTGCTGCAGGTGCCCGACGAGGTGTGCAAGGCGCGCCTGCGCGCACGCAACGCCAGCGGCGAGCACGCGTTCGCCGCCAGCGACGCGCAGTTCGAGCTGATCAGCCGCTACTTCAGCGCCCCCGCGGCCGACGAAGACTTCAACGTGGCGTCAACCACGGCCTAGCACCGCCGCGATCTCCTCCAGGATCAACGGGTCGTCAAGGGTCGGCGGTGGCGCGAACACCTCGCCGTCGGCGATTTTGCGCAACACCGCGCGCAAAATCTTGCCCGACCGGGTCTTGGGCAGCCGCTTGACCACCTGCACTCGGCGCAGGCAGGCCAGCGCGCCGATGTGCTCGCGCACCTGGGCCACCAGCGCTTCCTGCAGGCCGCTGGCGTCGACACCGTCCTTGAGCACCACCAGGGCCATGGGCACCTGGCCCTTGATGTCGTCGTGCACGCCGAACACCGCGCACTCGGCCACCGCCGGGTGCGCCGCCACCAGGTCTTCCATCTCGCCGGTCGACAGGCGGTGCCCGGCCACGTTGATGACGTCATCGGTGCGGCCCATGATGTAGACGAAACCGTCCTCGTCCAGGTAGCCGCCGTCGCCGGTGTGATAGTGCCCGGGATAGGCGCGCAGGTACGCTTGCAGGTAGCGTTCGTGGTCGCGCCACAGGGTCTGGCAGCACCCGGGCGGCAACGGCAGGGCGATGACGATGTCGCCCTGCTGACCCGGCCCGCACTCGCGGCCTGCTTCGTCCATCACCCGCACCGCATAGCCCGGTACCGCGCGGTTGCTGGAACCCGCGCGGGCGCCGGAGCCGTCCAACCGTGCGCAGGGTGCGGTCACCGGCCAGCCGGTCTCGGTCTGCCACCAATGGTCGTGCACCGGCTTGCCGGTGATGGCTTCCAGCCACGCGTGGGTGCTGGAGTCGAGCTTTTCGCCGGCCAGGTACAGGCAGCGCAACGAGCTCAGGTCATGGCGGGCCAGCAGCAGGCCGTGCGGGTCTTCCTTGCGGATCGCGCGCATGGCCGTGGGCGCACAGAACAGCGCATTCACCCGGTACTGCTCGATGATGCGCCAGTAGCTGCCGGCATCCGGGGTGCGGATCGGCTTGCCCTCGTACATCACGCTGGTGCAGCCGGCCATCAGCGGCCCGTAGACAATCAGCGAATGGCCCACCACCCAGCCGACGTCGGAGATGCCCCACCACACGTCTCCCGCCTGCAGGCCGTAGACCTGCTCCAGGGCGAAACGCATGGCCACCGCGTGGCCGCCGTTGTCGCGGACGATGCCCTTGGGCCGGCCCGTGGTGCCGGAGGTGTACATGATGTACAGCGGGTCGCCGCTGGCCAGCTCCACCGGCCCCACCGGTTGGGCGTCCTGCACCTCGCGTTGCCAGTCCAGGTCGCGCCCCGGCACCAGGCTGGCCGCCAGTTGCGGGCGCTGCCACAGCGCCACGCGCACGGGTTGGTGCCGGGCCAGTTCCAGGGCCTTGTCCAGCAGCGGCTTGTAGGGCACCACGCGGTCGAACTCCAGGCCGCAGCTGGCGGTGAGAATCAGCACCGGCCGGGCGTCGTCGATGCGCACCGCCAGCTCGTTGGCAGCGAAGCCGCCGAACACCACCGAGTGCACCGCGCCCAGGCGTGCGCAGGCCAGCATGGCGATCGCGGCCTGGGGAATCATCGGCAGGTACAGGATCACCGTGTCGCCCTTGCCTACCCCCAGGCTGCGCATCCAGCCGGCCAGTTGCGCCACCTCGTCGCGCAGCTGGCGGAAGCTGAAACGCTGCTGGCTGCCGGACACCGGCGAGTCATAGGCCAGCGCGGTCTGCTCGCCACGGCCCTGCTCCACCTGGTAGTCCAGGGCCAGGTAGCTGGTGTTGAGGCGGCCGTCGGCAAACCATTCATGGGTGCCGTCGGGGCGTTCGCGCAGGGTATGCGTGGGGGCTCGGAACCAGGCCACTCGGCGGGCCTGCGCGGCCCAAAAGGCGGCAGGGTCGGCGAGCGACTGTCGATAGGCATGCTGATAGTTCATGAATCCTGTCCTGGATTGTTGTTATGGGACGGGCGAAAGCTGAGTATGGCCGCTATGATGGGCATCGCGAATTTTCCAAGACGAGCCCTATGGATACCCTTGCCCTTCTGAAAGCCGGCAAACTGGCCGGCAGCACCCGCCTGAACCTGGCCTGTGGCCTGACCGAGTTCCCCCGCGAGATCTTCGAACTGGCCGATACGCTTGAGGTGCTCGACCTTACGGGCAACGCCCTGAGCAGCCTGCCCGACGACCTGCACCGGCTGACTCGGTTGAAAATCCTGTTCTGCTCCAACAACCAGTTTACTGAGCTGCCGGCCTGCATTGGGCGGTGTCCAGCCCTGAGCATGGTCGGCTTCAGATCCAACCGCATCGCAAACGTCCCCGTTGCCGCATTAGGACCCAAGCTGCGCTGGCTGATCCTGACCGACAACTGCATCGAGGCGCTGCCGGACGAGATCGGCGACTGCCACTTGATGCAGAAATTCATGCTGGCCGGCAACCGCCTGAGCCAGCTCCCGGCGAGCATGGCCAAGCTGCACAAGCTGGAGCTGCTGCGCCTGTCCGCCAACCGCCTGGCCGCCCTGCCCGACTGGCTGCACAGCCTGCCGAGCCTGGCCTGGCTGGCCTGGGCCGGCAACCCCATGAGCGCCGCGTTCACCACGCCCCACGACGAGGACGGCATCACCGCCGACATCGCCTGGCAACAACTGCAGCTGGAACAGAAACTGGGCGAAGGCGCCTCGGGCATCATCCACCAGGCCCAATGGGGCGACACGCCAGTGGCGGTCAAGCTGTACAAGGGCGACATCACCAGCGACGGCACGCCGCTGAACGAGATGAACGCCTGCATTGCCGCCGGCCTGCACCCCAACCTGATTCGTATCGAAGGCAAACTCAAGGGCCACCCCGAAGGCGTGGCCGGCCTGGTGATGGACCTGATCGGCCCGGCGTTCATCAACCTGGCCGCGCTGCCCAGCCTGGACACCTGCAGCCGCGACGTGTACCCCGAGGGCACGCGGTTCACCCCGCAAACCTTGCTGGCCATGGCCCGCGGCATGGCCTCGGTGGCGGCGCACCTGCACCGGCACGGCATCAACCACGGCGACCTGTACGGGCACAACACCCTGTACAACGCCGAGGGCGACTGTTTGCTGGGGGATTTTGGCGCCGCCTCGTTCTACCCGCAGGACGGCAGCCAGCTGGCCGCGACGCTGCAACGCATCGAGGTGCGGGCGTTCGGGATCTGGCTGGGGGAGTTGATCGAGCGCTGCGAAGGAGTGGACCAGCGCTGGGTGGCGTTGCAGCAGGCGTGCGTGCAGCCCGACGTGCTGGCACGCCCGGACTTCAACGCCGTCACCACGGCATTGGCGTAACCACCACCAACGCGTAGCCGCTGCCGCAGGCTGCACTGGCCGCTGAGTACGCTGGAGATCTCCAGCGTGGACAAGGGCCAGCGCAGCCTTCGGCAGCGGCTACAGGTGCGCAGTTGCGGCGGGGTTGCGGCAGGTTTAGCCGGCCAGGCCCACGTACACGTTCTGCACGTCGTCGTTCTCGTCGATGGCTTCCAGGAACGCCTCGACTTCGGCCATGTGCTCGTCGCTCAGGCCCGACACCGGGTTCTTCGGCATGTAGCCGATTTTCGCCGAGACCACGTTGAAGCCTTGCTCCGGCAGGGCCTTGCACACGGCGTCCAGGTCGGCGAAGTCGGTGACGAACAGGGTCGAACCCTCTTCCTCGCCCGCTTCGAAGTCCTGCGCGCCGGCTTCGATGGCGGCCATTTCCGGGTCAGCGTCGGCGCTGGCCGGGGTGGCTTCGATCATGCCCACGTGGTTGAAGTCCCACGACACCGAGCCTTCGGCGCCCAGGGTGCCCTTGCGGAACAGCACGCGGATCTGCGAGACAGTGCGGTTGACGTTGTCGGTCAGGCACTCGACGATCACCGGCACCTGGTGCGGGGCGAAGCCTTCGTATTTGACCAGGGTGTAGTTGACCGCTTCGCCGCCAATGCCCGCGCCTTTCTTGATGGCACGTTCCAGGGTCTCGCGGGTCATGGAGGCTTTCTTCGCCTGCTCGATGACCAGGCGCAGGCGCGCGTTGGTGTCGGGGTCGGTACCGGCCCGCGCGGCAATCGAAATTTCCTTGGACAGCTTGCCGAAGATACGCCCTTTGGCGTTGGCTGCTGCTTCTCTGTGTTTAGCTTTCCACTGTGCGCCCATTTCAACTCTCTTTCTCTGGCGCCGATACCGGTATCGATCAGCGCATGGCGCCAGTTTATACGCCCTTAAACCGGCAATCGACAAAAAATCCCGGTCAGTCTGCCGAGACCTGACCGGGCAACGTCACCGCGCTTGAACCTTCAGGTGCGCAGGGCCTTGGCCGCCAGCGGCGTCGGCGCGCTGGCCAGGGGCTCCTGGCTGAGCGCCGCCGGGCGGCTGTTCCAGTGCGGCACCAGCACCGCGGCGGCGAACAGCGCGCAGCCGGCAAAGACGATAAACACCGTCACCGTGTCGAAGTAGCCGGGCAACAGCCCGCCCAGCACCGCGCCCACCGAGCCGCAGCCGTTGACGAAACCGGCGGCGGTGGCGCCGGCTTTGGCGGTGCCGAAGTCGATGGCGGCGGCGCCGCTGATCATCGAGTCGGGGCCGTACAGGGTCAGGCCCATCACGAACAGCAGGCTCACCACCAGCAGCACGCTGCCGGTGTGCATGGCGCCCATGAACAGCGCCAGAGTCACGGTCAGCGCCAGCAGGCTGAGCACGCAGGCGGGCATGCGCCGCGCGCCGAACAGCTTGTCCGAGGCCAGGCCGATCATGATCGGCCCCAGCAGCCCGGCCAGCTCGAAGGCCGTCGGCACGATGGCCGCACCGACCTTGCCCACCGACGGCATCTGCTCGAAGACGATCACCGGGCCCCACAGCAGAATCGCGTAGCGCGCCGGCTTGAGCATGAAATACGCAAGGCCCAGGATCAGCACGGTGCGGTTGCGCAGCACCTCGCGCAACGGCGCCCAGACGCTGCTGACGTGGGCAGCGGCCTGGCGCTCGGGCTCCGGTTCCACCGCCGGCAGGCCGACGTCTTCGGGCTTGTTGCGCTGGAAGATGAAGAACAGCAGCGCGACCCCGGCGACCACCACGGCGCAGCTGATGAACGCCGCCTCCCAGTTGCCGAACACGTCATAGGCCCACCAGCCGGCGAACGGCGAAGCCACCAGGCCGCCGAAGGCGTAGCACGAGCTCCACCAGCCCAGCACCTGGCCGCGCTCGCGGGCCGGGAAGAAACTGCCGATGTTCTTGCACAGCCCCGACCAGCCGGTGGACTGCGCCAGGCCCTGCACCAGCATGCAGCTGGCGAACACCGGGAAGGTCGCCCAGGTGCCCATCACCAGGGCCGCGGCGGCGGAAATCAACAAGCCACCGAGCACCACCACCCGTGGCCCGAAGCGGTCGGCGAGCATACCCCAGGTGAACTGGCCTACGGCGTAGGCCGCCAGGTAGATACCGTCGAGGTTGGCCATGGCCATCTTGTCGAGGTGGAAAGTGGGGTCGTCGGCGATGCCGAGCTTGGCCACCGAGAAGGCCTTGCGGGTGAAGTAGAAAGCGGCGTAGGCCAACCAGGTGATGGCGAAAATCTGCATGCGCCAACGCTTGATGGTTGCGATGTGCTGAGTCATGTGAGTCTGACCTCGGGGATGAGTGTGCCGGCAGAATTGAAGAAAAATTGCCTTCGTTCTTATTGTGTTGCGCACTTCAGGGGCGGGCCCGCACCTGGTCAGAGGAGGCGCGTGGGCGCCCCCGGCCCGTTGCGATTTCTGCGTCGGACAATCGGGCTGGACATGATGGAAACAATTCCTTAACCATAAGGGAAATCGATTTATCGTATTTCACACATAAGCCCAGCTTGTAAGGCGCACACCATGGCCGTCTCCAACGCACAACTCAAGGCGTTCCATGCCGTGGCCGTCCACGGCAGCTTCACCCGGGCCGCCGAGCGGCTGTTTTTGACCCAGCCGGCCATCTCCGACCAGGTGCGCAAGCTGGAGGAGCGCTTCGGCGTACTGCTGTTCCACCGCAACAAGCGCTCGGTGCGCCTCACCGACCTGGGCGAACGCCTGCTGGGCATTACCCAGCGCCTGTTCGCCTGCGAGAACGAGGCCCAGGAGCTGCTGCAGGCCTCCCAGGCGCTACAGACCGGCAGCCTGGTGCTGGCGGTGGATGCGCCGGTGCACGTGCTGCCGCAGATCGCACGGTTCTGCCAGCGCTACCCCGGCATCAGCGTCAAGGTCGAGACCGGCAACACCGACGACGCCCTCACCCGCCTGTTCAGCTACCAGGCCGACCTGGCGCTGCTGGGCCGCGACGTGGACGACGAACGCCTGCTGGTCATTCCCCTGCGCGATGCGCCCATGGTGGCGTTCGTGGCACACAGCCATCCCTGGGCCGGGCGCCAGGCCATTCACCTGGCCGACCTCGACGACACGCCGATGGTGCTGCGCGAAACCCGCTCGGTCACCCGCCAGACCCTGGAGGCGGAGATGCACGGCCGTGGCCTGCGGGTGCGCGCGGCCATCCAGGTGGAAGGCCGGGAGGCGGCGCGCGAAGCGGTGGTGGCGGGGATTGGCGTGGGCGTGGTGTCGGCCGCCGAGTTTGGTGCCGACTCGCGGGTGTGCGTGCTGCCGATCCTGGACTGCACCCGGCGCCTGACCGAGAACCTGGTGTGCCTGAAGGAGCAAAGCAACCGCCGAGTAGTAGCGACCTTCCTGGACATCATGCGCGAGAGCCTTTAACCCGCTTTCGTAGCAGCTGCCGAAGGCTGCGTCCTGCGCCATCACGGTGCCAGGGACGCGGCCTGGGGCCGCTGCTACGGGGGTGGGGCCAGGTCCAGGAACGCGCGAATCAGCCGCAGTTCGCGCCGGCGTTCCAGGCAGCCGATCATGTGCCGGTTGACCAGCCCCTCGCCGCGCACCGGCACCGCCACCACCCGCGGGTCGTGGCTGACCTCCACCGACGAGACAATGCCAACCCCCAGCTGCGCCGCCACCGCCTCGGTCACCGCCTCGCGGCTGTCGAGCTCCAGCAGCACCCGCGGCGCCACCCCAACCTCGGCGCACGCCTGGTCAAAGGTGCGGCGGGTGATGGAATGGGGCTCGCGCAGCACCATGATCTGCTCGTGCAACTGCGTAAGGTCGATGGCCTGCCCGGCCCACTCATGCCCCGCCGGCACCAGCGCGCAGATCTGCGACGGGCTCAACGCCTGCAGGTGCAGGCCCTTGCGCGGCTCCACTTCGGTCATCACCGCCACGTCGGCGTGCTCGGCGGTCAGCGCCGCCAGGGTTTCCTGGGCATTGCCCAGGCGCAGGTTGACGGTGATGCCGGGGTACCGCTCGCGCAGGCTGGCCAGCATCGGCATCACCCGGTGCGGGCCATCGGCGGCCACTTCCAGGCGCCCGGTGAGCAACTGGCGGTTGGCCTCCAGCATCGCCTGGGCCTCCTCGGCGAGGCTGAACATGGCGCGGGTGATGGCCGCCAGCTTGGTGCCCTCCTCGGTCAGTTCCACTCGTCGGGCGGTGCGCCGCAACAGCGTCAGCTGGTAGTGCTCCTCCAGCGCCTTGATGTGCCCGGTGACCGCCGGCTGGCTGATGAACAGGCGCTCGGCGGCGCGGGTGAAGCTGCCCTCGCGGGCCACGGCGTCGAAGGCGCGCAGCTGGAAAAGGTTCATTAATCGGCCTGACTTATAGTTGGGATAACAACAAACAATTTGATTGATGCTTCATGGAATTGCAACTTAGGCGCCGTAAGTTCAGCCCACCGCTTGCGAGGAACACCATGAGCACCACTGCCCCGATCCTGCTTACCCCTGGTCCACTGACCACTTCGGCCCGCACCCGTCAGGCAATGATGATGGATTGGGGCTCCTGGGACGCCAGCTTCAACCAGCTCACCGCCAGCGTCTGCGAACAACTGCTGACCATCATCAACGGCGCCGCCAGCCACCACTGCGTACCCCTGCAGGGCAGCGGCACCTTCGCCGTGGAAGCCGCCATCGGCACCCTGGTACCGCGCGACGGCAAGGTACTGGTGCTGATCAACGGCGCCTACGGCCAACGCCTGGCCAAGATCTGCAAGGTACTAGGCCGCGCCTTCAGCACCTTCGAGACCGCCGAGGACGAGCCCACCACCGCCGCTGACGTCGACCGCCTGCTGGGCGAAGACCCCAGCATCAGCCACGTGGCGCTGATCCACTGCGAGACCAGCACCGGCATCCTCAACCCGCTGCCGGAGATCGCTCAAGTCGTGGCCGGCCACGGCAAGCGCCTGATCATCGACGCCATGAGCAGCTTCGGCGCGTTGCCGATCGACGCCGCCAAGGTGCCGTTCGACGCCCTGATCGCCGCCTCCGGCAAGTGCCTGGAAGGCGTGCCGGGCATGGGCTTCGTGTTCGCCAACAAGGCCGCGCTGGCCCAGGCCGAGGGCAACTGCCACTCGCTGGCCATGGACCTCCACGACCAGTATCAGTACATGGCCAAGACCGGCCAATGGCGCTTCACCCCGCCCACCCACGTGGTCGCGGCGCTGCACGAAGCCCTGCTGCAATACAACGAAGAAGGCGGCCTGGCCGCGCGCCACGCCCGCTACGCCGACAACTGCCAGGCGCTCCTGGACGGCATGGCCGCCATTGGCCTGCGCAGCTTCCTGCCGGCGGCCATCCAGGCGCCGATCATCGTTACCTTCCACGCCCCGCAAGACCCGCGTTACCAGTTCAAGGAGTTCTACGAGCGCGTCAAGGCCAAGGGTTTCATCCTCTACCCGGGCAAGCTGACCCAGGTCGAAACCTTCCGCGTCGGCTGCATCGGCTGCGTGGACCGCAGCGGCATGCAGGCCGCCGTGGACGCCGTGGCCCAGGTGCTGCGCGAAATGGAAGTGCTGGATATCTGACCTCTCTCCCTCTATTTGAAGCATTGATCAGGACGTACCCATGAACTACAGCAACCCCAGCAAAACCCAGGCCGTGATCCTCGACTGGGCCGGCACCGTGGTCGACTTCGGCTCGTTCGCCCCTACCCAGATCTTCGTCGAGGCCTTCGGCGAGTTCGACGTGCAAGTGTCCATCGAGGAAGCCCGCGGCCCCATGGGCATGGGCAAGTGGGACCACATCCGCACCCTGTGCAACGTGCCGGCCATCAGCGAGCGCTACGCCAAGGTGTTCGGCCGCGCCCCGACCGACGACGACGTGACCGCCATCTACAACCGCTTCATGCCGCTGCAGATCGAAAAGATCGCCACTCACTCGGCGCTGATCCCCGGCGCGCTGGACACCATCACCGCGCTGCGCAACGACGGCCTGAAGATCGGCTCGTGCTCCGGCTACCCGGCCGTGGTGATGGCGAAGGTGGTGGAACTGGCCAAGCAGAACGGCTACGTCGCCGACCACGTGGTGGCCACCGACGAAGTCCCCAATGGCCGCCCATGGCCGTCCCAGGCCCTGGCCAACGTCATTGCCCTGGGCATCGACGACGTCGCCGCCTGCGTCAAGGTCGACGACACCGTGCCGGGCATTCTCGAAGGCCGTCGCGCCGGCATGTGGACCGTGGCGCTGGTGTGCTCGGGCAACGCCCTGGGCCTGACCTACGAAGGCTACAAGGCACTGGCGCCAGCCACGCTGGACAGCGAGCGCAAGCGCATCCACGCGCTGTTCGAAGGCTCGCGCCCGCACTACCTGATCGACACCATCAACGAGCTGCCGGACGTGATCGCCGACATCAACCGCCGCCTCGCCGCCGGCGAGATGCCGCAAAGCGCGTAATCCTGCACGCCTTGTAGCCGCTGCCGCCAGGCTGCGCTGGCCCTGACGTACGTTGTAGGTCCTCGGTGTGGTCCAGGGCCGGCGCAGCCTGGCGGCAGCGGCTACAGGTCAGGCGTGATACCGCTCCACCCACTTCGCATACGCATCGATGAAGCCCTGCAGGAACGGCTTGCTCTTCTCCGCCAGCGCCCCGCTGTCATCGAACAACGCCCCCGCATTGCCCACGTACGCCTCGGGTTGCTGCATGCACGGCACATCCAGGAACACCAGGGACTGGCGCAGGTGATGGTTGGCGCCAAAGCCGCCAATGGCCCCCGGCGATACGCTGATCACCGCACCCGGCTTGCCTGCCCAGGAACTCTTGCCATACGGCCTTGAGCCTACGTCAATGGCATTTTTCAACGGCGCCGGCACCGAACGGTTGTATTCAGGGGTGACGAACAACACGGCATCCGACGAACCGAGCGCATTGCGAAAGGCCGTATAGGCCGCCGGTGGTGTACCATCGATGTCTTCGTTATAAAGCGGCAAGTCGCCAATTTCGATGATCTTCAATGATAGGCTCGGTGGTGCCAGGGCGATCAAGGCCTGGGCGACCTTGCGGTTGAGGGATGCTTTTCTCAAGCTGCCGACCAGGACGGCGACGGAGTACACCTTGCTCATGACTGCTCCAACATTTCCGGCAAAAGGAGGTGTAGGTATAGATGAGCCTGGCGTGGTTTGCCTCGCGCCGTCCCGGAAGCCGGTTTTTTTTCATCAACGGTAAAACTTCCCAGGTAAAACAGTGGTCTACAGGGCGCAAGTTTCACACGTGGATATATTCAGAGGTTGTAATTCAATGGCTGCAGTACTCGTTGGACAGTTTCATGCGCGGGATGCCGAAGGTCGGATCTACCCGGTGCATGAATTCCAGGAAGCCACCTTGGAGGCGGACGGCAGCAGCGGCTCGGCCCCTAGAACCACTTATCGTCTGGCCATTGGCGACCGCGTCAACCACCTGGGTGACGACCGTTTCGAACTGGTCCAGAGCGGCGTCGAGATCATCCGTATCCCGTGAGCCCTTCCCGCGCCGCTGGCAGTGGTCGCGCAACGCCCGGCATAATGCCCCATCGAGCCGGCCGGCTCCCCTCACCGGGCACGGATTGCACTCATGCGACTACGCCACATTGAAGTGATTCAGGCGCTCATGCACGGTGGCAGCCTCAGCGCTGCCGCCGAGTTGCTGCAACTTCCCCAGGACACCCTCAACGCCACGCTGCAGGACGCCGAGACCCAGAGCGGCCTGTTGCTGTTCGCGCGCGTGCGCGGGCGTTTCCAGCCCACCGCCGAAGCCCTGGCCCTGGCCGCCACCCTCGACCTGCTGGACGCGCCGCTGGAACAGCTGCGCCGCCAGGCCGCCGACCTGCGCCTGCACCAGGAAATGCCCCTGCGGGTGATCTGCACCGAAGCCCTGGCCCACCGCCTGCTGCCGCAGAGCCTGGCCGCCCTGCGCCGGCGCTTCCAGGACACGCCCTGCCAACTGCTCAGCCAGCCCACCACCAGCATCGTCCGCAGCCTGTTGCTGCGCGAAGGTGAACTGGGCCTGAGCCTGCACCCGCCGCACCATCCCGACATCGACTGCACGGCGCTGCTCGAAGGCAAGCTGCAATTGCTGGCGCCCCATGGCTGGCTGTCGCCCAAGCACAAGTACATCGGCATCCAGGAGCTGGCCGGCCAGGCCATGATCGGCCTCGAAGGCCAGGACCCGCTCAGCCTCAGGCTGGACGCCAAGCTCGAAGCCCTGCGCCCGGCGCCCAAGGTGCAGACCCGGGTGCAGAACTACTCGATGATGCGCAGCATGGTCGAGGCCGGCGAAGGCCTGGCGGTGGTGGACCCGTTCACCGCGGCAGGGGCCCGCGAGGCCGGGCTGGACGTGTGCCCGATCTCGCCGGCGGTGCCGGTGACCTTGTACGCGCTGACACTCAAGGGCAGCGAGCCGAGTGCGGCGTTGAGGGCGTTGCTGGAAATCGTCACGCAAAAAGCCCAGGGGATGTTGAACACATGACGCGGCCTGCGGCCGCTGCTACGGGACGGCAGTCCTCGTAG